>CAZUKT010000260.1:0-2781 GCA_964620975.1 uncultured Rubrivivax sp.
GTTGAAGGCCAGCACGTAGCCGCCGGCCAGGCCCACACCCCACAGCGCCGCCACGTAGATGACCACCGGCACGGTGGCAATCTTGTAGGCGCGCAGCACAAAGGCGGCAATGGTCTGCGCCGCGTCGGCCACGTGGAACACCGTCATCCAGGCCACCAGGGGCAGAGCGGCGGCAATCACGGTGGCGTCGTGCGTGTAAAGCGCCAGCAGGGGGTGGCGCGCGGCAAACACGGCGCTGCTCATGAACATGGCCACCGCGCAGCCGATGAGCAGGCCGTGCCAGCCCAGGCGCCGTGCGTCACGCGCGTCACCAGCGCCTAAACGCTGCGCCACCAGCGTGCTGGTGGCGTTGCCCAGGGCCAGCGGCATCATGAAGAGCATGGACACCAGGTTCACGGCCAACTGGTGCCCGGCCACCGGCGTGGTGCCCAGCCGGGCGATGAAGATGGCCATGAAGGCGAAGCCGGTCACCTCCACCAGAATCGCCAGCCCCATGGGCAGGCCCAGCTTCAGGTGGTGGGCCAGTGCAGGCCAATCGGGTTTGTCCAGGCCACGGCCCATGAGCGCAAAGCTGGCGTAGAAACGGTCGCGTCGCATCACCCATATGGCCGCCAGCACCTGCGCCCACATGGCCACGGCCGTGGCCACGCCGCAGCCCACCACACCCAGCGCCGGCAAGCCCAGCGCCGGCACCCCAAACACCAGCGCGGTGGACAGCGGCAGCTTGAGCCCCAGCGCCGCCACCTGCAGCACCATCACCGCCTTGGGCCGCGACACCGCCACGTTGAAGGCCCGGTACACGGTAAACAGCAGCGACGCCGGCAGTGAAAAGGCCAGCGCCAGCAAGTAGCCGCGCACCTTGGCCGCCACCTCGGGGCTGGCGCGTGAAAGCGCCAGAAACGGCGCCGGAAACACCAGCAGCAAACTGCCCAGCACCGCCAGGCCCAGCGCCACCCACAGCGCCTGGTGCACTTGCCGGCCGGCTTCGGGCAACTTGCCGGCGCCGTAGAGCTGGCCCACGATGGGCGACAGCGCCAACACCACGCCCATGAAGCCGATGAACACCGTGACATAGGCCGCCATGCCCACGGCCAGCGCGGCCAGGTCGGTGGCCGATGCGCGTGCCACCAGCACGGTGTCGATGGTGGCAAATGCCAGCACCGACAGTTGCCCCACAAACACCGGCCAGGCCAGCTTGCCGATGCGCCGCGCACTGGCGGCCAGGGTCTTGCCGCCGGGGGCGCTTGGGTCAGCGGTGGCGGCGCTGCCTGTCAAAGGGGCCCAGCCTGCGGCTTGGCCAGCGCGCCGCCCTGCGGCGTGGCAAACAGCTCGGGCGGGGGGTGGTCCACGCCCGTGGCCTTCAAGCCACGTTCGGCATAGCGGTTGAAGCGCCAGGCCGTGCCCTGCATGGTGATGCGGCGCCACACCAGGCGTTTTTCAGCCGGGCTGTAGGCGGGCCAGTGCTGCACCTCGTCAAAGCTGCGGCCGCAGCCCTTGCACAAGGCGTCGCCCTGGCTGGTGCTGCAGATGGCGATGCAGGGCGCGTCGGGCGTGCTGGCGTACCAGGCCAGCCAGGCGGCCATGGCGGCGGCGGGCATGGTGGCGTCGTCACACAGCGTGTGGCGGTAGTACACCATCAGGCCGTAGACATCGGCCAGCGCCAGCACCTCGTCGCAAGCGCGCAGACCGTCAGTGGACGGCTTGCGCTCGCGCCACCAGTTGATGGCGGCTTCGATGTCGGTGATGTGGATGCCGGGCATGCGGGGCTGGGGCGGGGCAGGGCGGGAGGGGCGTGGAGTGTACCCAGCTGCCTTGCCCGCCGACATGCGCACCAATGCCCGCCGGCTGCCCGCAGGCCGCCTGCATGCCGCCTGCATGCCGCATCAGGCAAAGTGTGCCCGCCCTGCGGGCGCCAGCGTCAGGCGCGCTGGCGCGTGGTGGCTTCAGGCCGGCGCGTACCCCGCTTCGGTCAGCTGCGCCACCAGCGTTTCACGCGTGGCGGTGCTCTGCACTTCCACCAGCTTGGTGGCCGGGTCGGCCTTGACAAGCGCCGTCGGGTCGGTGGCTTGCACGGCTTCGGTCACGGCGCGCACGCAGTGGCCGCAGTTGAGGTTGGGGATGTTGAAGCTCTGCATGATGGACTTTCGACTTTTTGGGCAACACCCGCAGTCTGCCGCAAAAGTGCCTTGCCACAAGCTGCCCGTCCCGACCTGGCCGTGCAGGCACTGCGCACCGGTGCGTCAATGCGGCGTGGGCCTGGCCCTGTGCACCTGCAGGATGAGCTTGGTCAGTTCGTGCGGGTCGATCGGCTTGGCGATGAAACCCGCCATGCCCGCAGCCAGGCACTTGTCCCGGTCTTCGTTGAAGGCGTGTGCGGTCTGGCCGATGACGGGCAGCCCCGGTGCCAGCTCCAGGATGCGCCGCGTGGCCTCGTAGCCGTCCATCACCGGCATCTGGATGTCCATCAGCACCACGTCGTAAGCCGTTGGCCCATCGCCGAGGACGCGGTCCACCGCAGCGGCGCCGTCGCCCACCAGCACCAGGCGGGCGCCGTGCTCGGCCAGGTTGACTTCCAGCACCATCCGGTTGATGTCGTCGTCCTCGGCCACCAGGATGGAGATGCCTGCCAGCGGCTTGTCGGGCAGCGCCGCCGGCAGGGCTTGCGGCACACCAGGCGGCTCGACCGCCGGCACATAGGGCAGGCGCACCTCGAACAGGCTGCCGCTGCCGGGTGTGCTCTGCACGCTGATGTCGCCCTGCATCAGTTCCAGCAGGCGCTTG
>CAZUKT010000260.1:2791-6851 GCA_964620975.1 uncultured Rubrivivax sp.
AGATGGCCAGGCCCAGCCCGGTGCCGCCAAACTTGCGTGTCGTGGAGCCGTCGGCCTGCTGGAAGGGGTTGAAGACGACGTCGAGTTCTTCTGCGGTCATGCCGATGCCGGTGTCGGCCACGCTGAAGACCAGTTGCCCGCCCTGGCGCGTGGCCGTCAGCGTGATGCTGCCGGCTGCTGTGAACTTGACGGCGTTGGTGAGCAGGTTGAGCAGCACCTGGCCCAGCCGCAGCGGGTCGCTCAAGCAGGTGGGTGGCAGGTTGGCCGACTTGACCAGCCGCAGTTGCAGCCCCTTGGCGCGGGCGCGGTCTGCAACGAGCTGCAAGGCGCCGTCCAGCACGCTGTCGAGTGCGGTCTCGGTGGCCTCGATGTGCAACTTGCCGGCGTCGATCTTGGAAAAGTCCAGGATCTCGTTGACCACGCCGAGCAACCGCTTGCCGGAGCCGATGATCTTCTCGAAGGCGTTGCGGGCGCGGCCGGGGTCGTGGTGGTGGTTCAGTCCGATCTGGGCGAATCCAAGCACGCCGTTCATGGGCGTGCGTATCTCATGGCTCATGTTGGCCAGGAATTCGCTGCGGGCCCGGGCCAGGTTTTCAGCGGCCACCAGCGCAGCTTCCCGGGCTGCGGCAGCCGCGCGCTGCATGGTCATGTCGACCACGCTGACCACCGCACCCACGATCTCGCCCTTCTCGATGATCGGGTGGGTGGCCAAGGCCACGGGCACGGCGCGGCCGTCGGCGTGCCAGTAGGTCTCGTCAACGATGCGTGACTCGCGCCCCGAGCGCCATGCGCCGCGCGCCAAGCAGTCTGAAGCCGGGTAGGGCGTGCCGTCGGCCCGGCTGTGGTGGAACAAGTCGTGGGCGGCGCGCCCCAGGGCCTGCTCTGGCGTGTAACCCAACATGCGGCATGCCGCAGGGTTGATGAAGGTGATGCGGCTGTGACTGTCCACGCCGTACAGGCCGTCGGCAGCGGATTCAAGAATGCGCGTCGCGCGCGCCTCGGTGGCCAGTAGTTCGGTGGTGCGCCGTTGCACGAGTTCTTCAAGATGCTGGCGGTGGCGGTCGAGCTCGGTTTCGGCCTGCTTGCGCACCGTGATGTTCATTGACGTGCCCACCGCCATTTGCGGCCTGCCGTCGACGCCACGGTGAACCACGCTGCCCTTGGTGTGTATCCACTTGTACTGGCCATCCGCCCGGCGCATGCGGTATTCCACGTCGAAGACCGGGTCGCCGGGCTGCAGCGCGGCCTGGAAGCGATCCATGAACAGCCCGGCGTCTTCCGGATGTACGCGTTGCAGCCAGCTCTGCACGGTGGTCAGGGACTCGTCCGGCTCCAGGCCCAGCAAGCTCAGGTTGGCCTGATCGAAAACCAAGGCCTGGGTCAGCAGTTCGAGCTTCCAGAACACCACCTGCGCCACTTCGCCGGCCATCTTCAGGTTCCACTCGGCTTCTTTGCGCTCGGTGATGTCGCGCGCAAAGCCCACGGTGCCGAACACGCGCCCGCCGACGGACACTGCTGACTTGTAGGTTTCGAACCAGGTTCGGCGGCCCTCGGTTTCAATCAGTTCCTCGACTTGCTTGCTGCGACCGCTTGCCAATACAACACGGTCGTCGGCGCGATAGCCTTGGGCGAGGTCAACGGGCCAGATGTCCAGATCTGTTTTTGCCAGCAAGTCGTTGACGGGGCGGCCAACTGTTTCGGCGAAGGCGCGGTTCACCGCCAGGAAGCGGCTCTCTTCGTCCTTCAGCCACACCATGAACGGGAAGTTGTCGAGCAAGGCGCGCTGGTACTGCTCGCGCACACGCAAGACTTCGTCAAGCCGCTTGGACTCCGTCACGTCGTGCCAGACAGTGGCCAGGTAAGTGCGGCCACGCACAGCCACCGGCCGAATGCTCACATGCCGGTCGCGCAGGCTGCCGTCCCTGCAGCGGTGCTGGTTCTCGAAGCTCAGGCCAGCGGTCGTGCGGCTTGCCAGGTCGACCTTTTCGCGTGTCTCGTTGGCGCTCATCCGGCCTTGCACGTCGCTCAGGCGCAGGCCTGCAAATTCTTCGCGGGTGTAGCCCAGGCCCGCGCAGGCGGCGTCGTTGAACTCCGTGAAGGCCATCGTTTCGGCGTCGACCAGCAGGATGCCTTCGATCGAGCTGTTGACGATGGCGCTGAAGATTTCCTCGCGTTCGCGCAGCGCAATTTCAGCCTGCTTGCGTTCGGTGATGTCTTCGTAGACACCCAGGACGCCGATGGTCTGGTGGCTGTCGTTGCGCAGCGGTACCTTGGACTTGCGCATCCATATCGTCTGCCCGTCGGGTGTGGTTCCTGACTGGTCCAGAGACAGCGCGGCCACACCTGACGCCATGACGGCGCGGTCTTCGGCGCGGTAGCTTTCGGCTTTGTGGGCCCAGGCCAGCTGGAAGTCGTCCTTGCCGATGACTTCTTGCGGGGAGCTCTTGCCGGCGTCGCGCGCCAAGGCCGGGTTGCAACCCAGGTAACGCAGGTCCAGGTCCTTCCAGAACACGCGCATCGGTGTCGCGTCGATGATGGCCTTGAGCAGGGCGTGGGAGTCCTCCAGCGCCTCTTGTGCCGCCTTGCGTTCGCCGATGTCGTGCCACACGCCCACCAGGCAGGTGCGGCCGCGCAGCCGAATGGCGCGCGAGATCAGCGAGATCTCGACGAAGCGGCCGTCCTTGCAGCGGTGCCGGTCTTCAAAGGTGGCCTGGCCGTCGCGCAGCACTGTGGCCACGCCTTCACGCAACCTGGCTTCGTCCCGGGTCGCCAGGATCATGCTGATGGGCTGGCCCACCAGTTCGTCCCGGCGGTAGCCGCAGCATGCGGCAGGCAGCCTCGTTGACTTCAATGAAGCGCAGGGTTTCGGCATCGATCAGGTCGATGCCGTCGGCCGCCTGGTTGACGATGGCGCGGTAGTGCTCTTCGCGTTCGGCCAGGGCCTCCAGGGTCTGGGCCTGCACCGACACATCGCGAAAGCACCAGATGCGCCCCTGCTCGGCGCCAAAGTCCAGGGCCCGCGTGTAGCGTTCAAACACGCGGCCGTCCTTGAAGTTCAAGGTGTCGGTGGCCTGGGCGTCGCTGCCGTACAGGCGTTGCACGCCGGCTGCAAAGGCGTTGGGGTCGATCAACTGGCCCAGCACATGGGCCAGCAGCAGGTCGTCGCGCCCGGCAGCGGCCAGCTCCGGCGGCACGCGCCAGAGTTCGAAGAAGCGCTTGTTGGCCGACAGCACCTTGCCGTCGGCCGCCACCATGAGGATGCCTTCGTCGGCGGATTCCAGTGCCACGCGCAAGCGGGCTTCGGCGCTTTCAACGTTGCGTGACAAGGCCTGCTGCCGATGCCCGGCAAGCTCGCGCAGCAAGGTGCTCATCAGCAGCAGGGTGGTGGGCGCCACGATACCGGCGGCCACCAGGCCGGTCAGCAGGTAGTCGGCGGTGACCCGGCCTTGCAGGGCCAGTGACATCAGCGACACGATGAGCAGCGCCGCCAGCACGGACGCCCCTGAAAAGAGCAACCACAGACGCCAGCCGTTCAAGCGCTGCAGGTGGGCGACGAGTCTGGATTCTTGTGTCTTGGACTGCATGGCGCCTCAGCACCGGTGGGGTTGCCACGCACGGGGGGCTTGGGCATGGCCGGCTGCGATTTTCTCCCTCTTTGGCGCCTGCAGACCTGGGCCGGCCGCACTTTGTGAGGGCGCGCTACGCAATGGCGGCGTGATGTCACGGCCACTGCGGGCGCCAGGGGCTTCGCTTTTCGAACGGCAGGGCGATAATCGCGGCCAGGTTTTCGAGCCTTGCATTGGACCGGCCCTGCCGCAACGGACAGCGCCCCTGAAATGATGTCGTTCAGTGACTGCACCCGGGGTTTTGGCCCGCCGACCGCGCTGGCGGTGGCCCTGCGGCAGGCGCGGCGGCCGGCGCCGAACGCGGCCCGCTGCGAGCCACGGCCTGGGGTGCCGCCATGAACCTGGCTGCCGTGCTGCGGCGGTCTCTGAAGGCGCGCGTGACCCTCTTCACGCTGGGCATCTTCGTGCTCAGCCTGTGGGCGCGGGCCTTCTAC
>CAZUKT010000261.1:0-6841 GCA_964620975.1 uncultured Rubrivivax sp.
TGGTCCATGTCGATCAGCACCAGGCGCGCCACGCCACTGCGGGCCAGCGCCTCCGCGGCCCACGAACCCACGCCACCCAGGCCCACCACAGCCACACTTGCCTGGCGCAGGCGGCTGTAGCCAGCGTCGCCATAAAGGCGGCGCAGGCCGCCAAAGCGGCGTTCCAGATCGGCATCCTGGCCGGGCGCAGCCGCCGTCATGCGATGCGATCCAGCCGCCACACCTGGTAGCGCAGCGCAAGCACAGCACCGGCCACGATGCCCCCGAAGGCCAGAAAGCTGCCCAGGCCCAGTGTGGACAAACCCGACAGTCCCTGGCCCACCGTGCAGCCCATGGCGGTGACGCCGCCCACACCCATCAGCACGGCGCCCACCAGGTGGTTGGCCGTGTCTTCGGTGCCGGCAAAGCCTTCCCATCGAAAGCGGCGCGTGGCAACCGCCACCACCGCCGACCCGGCAATGACACCGAGCGTGGTGACGATGCCAATCGTCAGCACCTTGCTGGTGTCGCTGAAGAGGATGAGCCAGTCCACCGTGTAGGCAATGGGCGCCACAAAGGTGAGCGATTCCATGCGCCGGGTGTTGGTGGCCAGGAAGACGTCTTCCAGCGTCACCGGATGTTCTGCCAGGTGCCCGAGCCGGCCGCTCACCCACCATACCGCCACCACCATAGTGCCTATGCCCAGCCCGGCCAGCAAGGCGTTGCCGCTGCGGCCTTCGGCCCGGGCCAACGCAAAGCCGATGAGCAAGGCGCCCATGCCGCCCCCCAACACCAGCGCCAGCGTCTGTGGCGCCATGCCGGTGGCGTGGGCCAGCAGCGAAGGCAAGTCCTGGCCGGCCGGCAGCGTAACGCCGACCGCATCCACCGTGGCCACACGCGCCACCGCCACCACACCACGCAGCGTGGCATAGGAAGCGAGCGCCAGCACGCACAACACCACCAGCGCCTTCAGGCTGCCGCCACCCACACGCACCAGCGTCTTGCTGCCGCAGCCCGACGCCAGCACCATGCCAAAGCCAAACAGGCCGCCGCCCAGAAGGTTGGAAAGCCAGATCAGGCGCGGGCCGGCGTACACGCTTTGCGACGCCTGCACCCAACCCGCCGCCGCCATGGCGTTGAAGCCGACCATGGCCACGCCAATGGCCAGCAACCACATGCGCATGCGCGTCCAGTCGCCCATGTTCACGATGTCGGCCACGGCACCCATGGTGCAAAAGTGCGTGTGCTGCGCAATGGCGCCAAACACGGCGGCCAGCGCAAAGCTGGCCCAAAGGACCAGGGTTACCAGACCGGGGAGATCAGCTTCCTGCATGCGGGAGCAGCAGCTTGCCTGCCGGGGCGCAGCGGCCTTGCAGCAACGGCAAGTCCAAGTGCAGCGGCTACTTGATGGAGGCCAGCCGTTCCTTGCCCGCCTGCGCGGCCTCGGAATCGGGGTAGGCCTTGATCAGCTCTTCAATGGTCTTGCGCGCGCCCTTGCCGTCTTTCATTTCGGCCTGGCTGTTGGCCAGGGCCAGCAGGGCCTCGGCGGCACGCGCATGCTCAGGCGCCCCGGTGACAAAAGTGCGGAAGGCGTTGATCGCTTCCTTGTAGTCGCGTTTGCCGTACAGCGCATTGCCCAGCCAGAAGCGCGCCGAATCAATGTAGGGGCTGGCGGCGTAGCGGCGCTGGAAGTTCCCGAGCAGGTTCACGGACTTGTCGAAGTCGCCTGTGCGAATGGCGGCTATAGCGTCCTCGTAGCCTTTTTTCTCATCCTGCTCGACCATGAAGTCTTTGCCGTCGATGGACACCTTCACGGGTTCGAGCTTGCGCAACCGGTCGTCCAGCGCCTGGCCCACGTCTTTTTGCCTGCGCTGGATGTCGGCAATGTCGCGCGACAGTTGTTCGTCGTTGCCACGCAGCTTGGCAATTTCGCCGCGCATGGCTTCGAGCTGGTTGTTCAGGTCAAGCAGGCTGCGGCGCAGGGCCGACAGCTGCTCGGTCAGCTGCGTGTTCAGCGCCGCTAGCTCGGTGGCGCGCAGTTTGCCCTGGTCGTCAACCGCAGTGACGCGGTTGCGCAGGTCCACGATGGCCTTGCGGGCCTCTTCGTCGTCAAACAGGCCGGCCTGGGCAGCCGGTACGGCGCCACCCAGACACACCAGCACCGCCATTGCGGCACGCCACGGAGCCAATCGCATTTCAGCGGTCCTTCAGTTCGGCGCGGCGGTTGCGCGACCAGGCTGATTCGTCGGCACCTTGCGCGGCCGGACGCTCTTCACCAAAGCTCACCGCTTCAAGCTGGCCCGCGCCCACGCCCAGCAGCGAAAGCGACTTGGCCACGGCCTCGGCACGCTTTTGGCCCAGCGCCAGGTTGTATTCGCGGCCACCGCGCTCGTCGGCATGGCCTTCAACCACGGCACGCTTGGTCTTGGCAGCAGCCAGGGCCTTGGCATGGCCGTCAAGCATGCCCTTGAAATCATCCTTGATGGCAAAGCTGTCGAAGTCGAAATACACAACACGCTGGGCCGGTGCTGCCAACATGGCGGTGCCGGCCGCACCCGCAGCACCACTGCCTGGCGCGCGGTTGCTGCCCGAGAACGCGCCTGCACCGGCCGCGCCACTGCCGCCTTGCTGGGCCGCCAGGTTGACGGATGCCACCTGCGACTGCGGTGTGCCTGCTGTGGTGGCAGGTGTGGCGCCCTGCGTGGCAGCAGTAACGCTGCGGTTTTGCACGGGTGCAGCAGTGGTCGTGCGCGTGGCTTCGGGTGACGTCTGGCAGCCGGCCAATACGGCCAGGGTGGCAGCCAGGGCAAGCGTGGTCTGGGTTGTTCTTTTCACGAGATCTCCTTCAACGACGGTGGGGGGTGGGGTCAGGTCGGTCAGTCGGTCAGACAGGATTGCCTGGGTGGCTGCATCCACATGTCTGAAACCCAGCTTCAGCGGCCATAAGGCCCCCAAGCGGGCTCGCGCATGTCGGCCCCGCTGCTGAGCAGGCGCGTTTTGATCTTGCCATCAAGCGTGGTGGTCATCAACACGTCACTACCCTGCCTGCGGGACGCGTAAACCAGAAGTCGGCCATTGGGCGCAAAACTCGGGCTTTCGTCGTCCAGGGTGTCGCTGACCTGGGCCACGTTGCCGGTGTCCAGCTCTTGCGTCATGACGCGGTAGGCATCGCCTTCGCGGCCGATGTAGGCCAACAGTTTGCCGTCGGGGCTGATGGCAGGGCTGATGTTGTAGCTGCCCGCAAAAGTGACGCGCTCAACTTCACCGCCGCCGGCCGCCACACGGTAGACCTGCGGGCCGCCACCACGGTCACTGACAAAGTAGACCAGCCTGCCGTCAGGCGAATAAACAGCCTCGGTGTCGATGGCGTTGCTGCTGGTCAGCCGCACTGGTGTGCCGCCGGCCACGGGCATGGTGTAAATCTGGGCCAGGCCGTCTTGCGACAGCGTCAGCGCAATGCGTGTGCCGTCGGGTGACCATGCCGGCGCGCTGTTGGAGCCACGAAAATTGGCCAGCATGCGGCGCGCGCCCGTGGACAGGTCCTGCACCCAGACCACGGCTTTTTGCGACTCGAAAGAAACGTAGGCCAGCTGCTTGCCGTCGGGCGACCAGGCCGGCGAGATGATGGATTCGGGGCTGGCCAAGGCCACCTGGCCACCTTCGCCATCGGCGTCGGTCACATGCAGCGCATAACGGCGGCCGGTGCGCACCACATACGCGATGCGCGTGGCATAGACACCGCGTTCGCCGGTCAGTTTTTGGTGGATCTCGTCGGCCACGCGGTGTGCCGCCAGCCGCAGGTCAGCCGCCAACACCACCTTGCTCTGGCCCAGCAGTTGTTCATTGCGCACCGCGTCCCAGAGTTTGTAGCGCACATCAAAGCGGCCGTCGGCCAGCTTGGTGACCGAGCCGGCCACCACGGCGTCGGCCCCCTTGGCGCGCCAGGCGGGCAAGTCCAGTGTGCTGCGCTCGTCCATGGCCAGGTCGGCCGGCAGCGCACGGAAGAGGCCGCTGCGCTGCAAGTCGGCACTCACCACCTCCGACACCGGCACGCCGGACTGCGCCTCGTCGCGCAGCGGCGCAATCACCACCGGGATCTGCGTGGCTCCAACGCCGTTGATCTCGACCCTGAACTGCGCCCTCGCAGACCACGGCAGCGTGGCACCTGTCGCGCCCAAAGCGCCGATTGCGCCAATTGCGCCCAGAAAACGCCGGCGGTGGGGCTGGCTGGCAGCGGATGCGTGGGGGTCGAGTGGGGTCGGCATGCCGGCAGGTGAACGCGTGAGCAGCGCATTGTAGGCAGCCGCTTCGGGCGGCCCGGGTGCCCCGCGATAATCCGCCAGCCCTTGTTGGCCCCGCCTGGGGCCGGGCCTGTTGCCCATGCCCACACTTCTGCAGCGTTTTGCCCGGCTCCTGCCCTACATACGCGCCAGCCGCGCCGGCCTGGTGGCGGCGTTCATCGGGGCCATGGTCACGGCCGCTACCGAGCCCATGATTCCGGCACTGATGAACCGGCTGCTGGACCAGGGTTTCACCAAGGGCACGTTGCCGCTGTGGATGGTGCCGGTGGCCATCATCGGCCTCTTTGCCATGCGCAGCGCGTCGGGCTTTGTGGCCCAGTACGGCCTGGCGTGGACGGCCAGCCGTGCCGTGCTGAGCCTGCGTGAACGCATGTTCGCACGGCTGCTGTCCAGCCAACCAGGGCTCTTTGGCCAGCACACGGCCAGCGGCCTGACCAACACACTGGTGTACGAGGCGCAGTCAGGGGTCAACACACTCGTCAATTCACTGCTCACGCTGGTGCGCGACACGCTCACGCTGGCGGCGCTGCTGGGCTACCTGATGTGGCTCAACTGGCAGCTCACGCTGCTGGTGGCGTTGGTGTTTCCGGTGGTGGGTCTGGCCATGCGGGCATTGGGCAAGCGGCTGCACAAGCTGATCGTGCAGGGCCAGAAAGCCACCGACGAACTGGCCTACGTGGTGGAAGAAAACATGCTCGCCTGGCGCATCGTGCGCCTGCACGGCGCCGAAGCGCAGCAACAGCAGCGCTTTTTTGGCCGCGCCAACCTGGTGCGCCAACTCATGGTCAAGGCCGTGGTGGCCGGCGCCACCATGACACCGGTGACGCAGGTGATGGCCGCGTGCGCGCTGTCGTCGGTCATCACACTGGCGCTTTGGCAGGCCGGCAGTGGCGGCTCGTCGGTGGGCAGCTTCGTGGCCTTTGTGATGGCCATGCTGCAACTGGTGACGCCTGTGAAGCACTTGTCCGACGTGATGGCACCGCTGACACGCGGCCTGGCCGCGGTGGAGCGCGGTCTGGACCTGATCGACCGCAGCCCACTTGAAGCCGGTGGCAGCTTTGACGCTGGCCGTGCACGCGGTGAAATCAACTTTGAAGGCGTGGGCCTGCGCTACCGCGAAGACGGCGCGCCCGCCGTGCAAGGCCTGACGCTGCACGTGAAGGCTGGCGAGACGGTGGCGCTGGTGGGGCCGTCTGGCGCAGGCAAGAGCACGCTGGTGAACCTGCTGCCACGCTTCATAGAGCCCACAGCCGGCAGCATCACGCTGGACGGCGTGCCGCTGGCCGATTGGGACCCCAAGGCGCTGCGCCGGCAATTTGCGCTGGTGAGCCAGGACGTGGTGCTGTTCAACGACACCGTGGCCGCCAACGTGAGCCTGGGCGCGCCGATGTCGCGCGGGCAGATTGAAGCGGCCTTGCACGCCGCCAACCTGCATGACTTTGTGTTGAGCCTGCCGCAAGGCATGGACACACCCATCGGCCACAACGGCAGCCAGCTTTCGGGCGGGCAGCGCCAGCGCCTGGCCATTGCGCGGGCGGTGGCCAAAGACGCGCCGGTGCTGATCCTGGACGAAGCCACGTCGGCACTGGACAGCGAAAGCGAACGCGCCGTGCAGGACGCACTGGAGCGGCTGATGCAGGGCCGCACCACACTGGTCATTGCACACCGCCTGTCCACCATTGAACATGCCGACCGCGTGCTGGCCATGGACCACGGACATCTGGTGGAACAAGGTACACACGCCGAATTGCTTGCCGCAGGCGGCCTGTACGCACGCCTGCACGCCATGCAGTTCAGGACTTGAATCTGTTGGAGACCCTGGCCATGACCACACCCATTTCGCGCTACCCCGTGCCCGAGTTGAAGGACCTGCCCGAAGACCTGCGTGCGCGCATTCTTGATGTGCAGGCCAAGGCCGGTTTTGTGCCCAACGTTTTTCTGGCTCTGGCCCACAGGCCGGCAGAGTGGCGTGCCTTTATGGCCTACCACGACGCGCTGCTGATCAAGGACACGGGCAGCCTGAGCAAGGGCGACCGCGAGATGATCATCGTGGCCACCTCGGCTGCCAACCAGTGCCTGTATTGCGTGGTGGCGCACGGCGCCATCTTGCGCATCTACGAGAAGAAACCGCTGCTGGCCGACCAGGTGGCCGTCAACCACCGCAAGGCCGACATCACGCCGCGCCAGCGCGCCATGCTCGACTTTGCAATGAAGGTATGCACCGCTTCGCACACCGTGGAAGAGGCTGACTTTGCCGCGCTGCGCGAGCACGGCTTCAGCGATGAAGACGCCTGGGACATCGGCGCCATCACCGCCTTCTTCGGCCTGAGCAACCGCATGGCCAACCTAACGGGCATGCGGCCCAATGACGAGTTTTATTTGATGGGGCGTGTGCCCAAGGCCAAGGGCTGACAGCGGCACGGCAGGTCTGCGCGGGTCTGACCGATGCCCACGGTGGGCGCAGGCCAGTGCGCACTGCCCCCGCCAAGAGCGGTCCGATCAGCCGCAGCGCCAGTGGGACTGTCGGCGCACCGCCAGCAGCACCCCGCCCGTACCCATGA
>CAZUKT010000262.1:0-6838 GCA_964620975.1 uncultured Rubrivivax sp.
ACACCGGCGGCCGTGCAGGCCGCAATGTCAAAGTTGTTGTAGCCCACCGCCATGTTGGCCACCACGCGCAACTGTGGGCACGCGGCCAGCAGCGTGGCGTCAATGCGGTCGCTGCCGGCAGTAAAGGCCCCGGCCTTGCCTTGCAGGCGCTCTGTCAGCTGCGCTGGCGTGTAGATGGTGTCGGTGGGGTTGGATTCCACCTCAAAGTGCTCGGCCAGGCGTGCCAGCACCTGGGGGAACACTGCGCGGGCCACCAGGACTCGGGCGCGGCTCATGGCGTCAAGGTGTTGCAGCAGGCGTTACGACAGCGGCAGGCGTTGCCGGCGGCGCCGCTGCGCCGCCCTTGAGCACTGTGCCGGGGTGGAAGCCGATCAGCAGCAGCATGACAAAAAAGCCCACCACGTAGGCTACGGCTATGTGCCAGCCGTGGCGCAGCCAAAGGCCCACCGAGCGCGCTTCAGGGAACATGTTGGACAGCGCCACACCTGCGGACGAGCCAAACCACAGCATCGAGCCGCCAAAGCCCACCGCATAGGCCAGAAAACCCCAGTCGTAGCCGCCCTGTTTGAGCGCCAGCGCGGTAAGCGGGATGTTGTCAAACACCGCCGACAGGAAGCCCAGCCCCAGCGCCGTTTGCCACGACGCCAGCGGCAGCTTTTCTACCGGCATCATCGAAGCACACAACACCAGCGAAAGCAGGAACACCGAACCCTTGGCCGCACCAGGCAACACGCTCCAGGTGGGGGCGCGCAAAGCGGCCGTGGCCAGGATGGCCACCCACACCGCCGCGCCCAGGAAGGGGAAGGTGTCCGACACGGCGTTGAAGCGCGTGTTGATGACCACGTTGACGATGATGGCCGCCACCAGGATGCCGATGACGATGGCCAGGCGCATCCAGTCCACACGCACATGCGCGCCAGCGTCTTTCTGAATCGGCTGGTAGTTGTGCTGCTGCAAGGACGCCGGAATGCCAAACACCACCAGCGCCACGCCCGATGCGATGAAGGCCTCCAGCACCTCCAGCGGGTTCACGCCGCCTATCCACATCATGGTGGTGGTGGTGTCACCCACCACGCTGCCCGCCCCACCGCCGTTGGATGCGGCCACGATGGCGGCCAGGAACCCGATGTGCACGCGCCCCTTGAACACCGCACGCGCCACCGCACCACCGATCATGGCCGCCGCGATGTTGTCCAGGAAACTGCTGATCACAAACACCAGGGCCAGCAGCACAAAACAGCCCTTCCAGTCGTCGGGCATGACACGTGGCAGCAGCGCCGGCACTTCACTCTTTTCAAACAAGTCGGCCAGCACGGCAAAGCCCAGCAAGAGCAGCAGCAGGTTGGCCAGGATCACCCATTCGTGGCTCAGGTGGCCCGCAAACCCAGCCAGGCCGGCACCCGTGTTGAAAGGCGAAAACACGATCTTGTAGACGGCGATGAACACCACCCCGGCCATGGCAATGCGCAGCGTGTACTGGTGAAACAGCGCCACACCCGCCAGCACGCAGGCAAAGAAAATAAATTCAAGCGGCACCGGCCCGATGTGCGGGCCTGCAAAGTCCGCCGTGCCAGCCGCCAAGGCCAAGCTCGGCAGCGCCCCAAAAAGCGTCAATGCGCCCAGGGTTTTGAGTGTCATCGGGTGTCTCCTTCAGCGGCGCATTCTAGAAAATGCCACCTGACAGAACCCTGAGATGCACCCTAGTCCAGAAAGCGGGCAAACCCGGAGACGGGTTCGCGTTCGGTGACCAGACTGTTTTCGATGGCGGCCGGGTCGGCATGCCCCAAGGCCATGCCACACACCACCATCTCGTGCGCGCTCAGCGCCAGGTGGCGGGCAATGACGCGGTGGAACTGCGTAAAGGCAGCCTGCGGGCAGGTGTCCAGGCCCCGCGCCCGTGCGGCCACCATGACGCTCTGCAAGAACATGCCGTAGTCAAGCCAGCTTCCCTGCTGCATGACACGGTCGACGGTGAACATCAAACCCACGGGCGCGCCGAAGAAGTCGTAATTCTTGGCGTGCTGCAGGTGCATGCGCTCCTTGTCGGCCTTGCCGATGACCAGCAGGGAATAAAGATCCCAACCCACCTTGCGCCGGCGGTCCACGTAGGGGCTTTGCCATTGCGTGGGGTAGTAGGCGTATTCCTCGGTGTGTTGGGCTCGTTCGGCCGGGTCGTCAAACGCGGCGCGGATGTCGGCCGACAGCGCCGCTTTGGCGGCCCCGGTGAGCACATGCACGCGCCAAGGTTGGGTGTTGGTGCCTGACGGCGCGCGTGCCGCCACCGCCAGGATGGCTTCGACTTCTTGCCGCTTGACGGGTGTGGGCAAATAGGCGCGGATGGACCGGCGCGACGTGATGGCCGCATCCACGGCGGCAAGGCTCTCGGGGGTGGTCTGGGTGTTCATCAGGTGGACTGTCTTCATGCGGTGGTGGATGGCGCCGCAACAAGCGGGGCGAGTGCGGCCTGCAACTGATCGGGCAATGCAACGGGGCGGCGCGTGGCGCGGTCCACGTAGACATGCACAAAGTGCCCCACAGCGGCACTCATCGGCGCGTCGTCGGCAAACAAGCCGACCTCATAGCGCACGCTGGAGCGGCCCTGGTGCAGCACACGCAGCCCGGCATGCACGGTCTGCGGGAAGGCGATGGATTCGAAGTAGTGGCACTGCGTTTGCACCACCAGGCCGATGACGCGGCCGGCATGGATGTCCAGCGCGCCGGCTTTGATGAGGTAGCGGTTGACCGCCGTGTCAAAGAAGCTGTAGTGCACGACGTTGTTGACGTGGCCGTAGACGTCGTTGTCCATCCAGCGGGTGCCGATGGTCTCGAAGTGTGCAAAGTGCGTGCGTGGCAGCGCTTGGGGGCGGGGTTCGCTCATGTCCTGCATTCTTCCATTGGCGCCGCACCCACAGGGCCAGCCCCCGCAGCCCGCTGGCGCCACGCCTGCCACGACTGCAGCGCTTCTTGCAGTGTGCGCAGGTGCACGGCCACCGTGGTGTGCATGTTGCGCCCGTAACCACCGGCCATGGACACCGCCACCGGCACGCCGCGCTTGCGCAGCGCGGCGAACACCCGGCGGTCTCGCTCGGCCAGGGCCGCGTTGCTGAGCTTGAGGCGGCCCAGGCGGTCGTCTTCATGCGGGTCGGCGCCGGCAAGGTAGAAGGCCAGGCCCGGCGCTGCGCCTTGGTGCCGCGACCACATGCTGGCCAGCGCCTCGTCCAGCGCATCCAGGTAGGGCGCGTCGGCGCAACCGTCGGGCAGGTCCACATCCAGGTCGCTGGCTTCTTTGCGGAAAGGGAAGTTGCGCGCACCGTGCATCGACAGCGTGAACACGGTGGGGTCGTCCTTGAAGATGGCTGCGGTGCCGTTGCCCTGGTGCACGTCCAGGTCTATCACCACCACACGCAGCAGCTGCCGGTGGTGGCGGTGCCATTCGGCTTGCATCAACCGGGCCGCCACGGCCACATCGTTGAAGACACAGTAGCCTGAACCCTTGTGCGCATAGGCGTGGTGGGTGCCGCCAGCCAGATTGGCGGCCACGCCCTCGCCGCCCAGCAAGGCCGAACGTGCGGCCTGCACGGTGGCGCCCACCGAGCGCCGGGCGCGGTCGACCATGCGCTGGCTCCAGGGGAAGCCGATCTCGCGCTGCTGGGCTGCGCTGGTGGTGCCTTCGGCCACTGCCGTGATCCAGGCGGGCTCGTGGGCCAGGGCCAATTCGCCGTCGGTGGCGGGCTGGGCTTCGGTGGTTTGCAGCAGGGGCAGCGTGGCGTCCGCTGCGTCGCGCAGCAGGCGGTACTTGGCCATCGGGAAGCTGTGGCCCACCGGCAGCGGCAGCACAAAGGTGTCGGAATGGAAGGCAAGCACTGGCGGATTCTAGGAAGCCGCCCCTAGAATGGTGCAGCGCAGCAAAAAGTGCTTGCATCCCTATGGAAGACCCCTATACTTCGTTTCATGTTGCAGCGCAGCATAGAAGTTTGAAGCAGCGCGGCACGGTTTTCACCTCAACCATTTGGAGATACACCATGACCCCCTTCACCAACGAACAATTTGCCGCTGCCCAGAAGGCCAACCTCGAAACCCTGTTCGGCTTGACCGGCAAGGCTTTTGAAGGCGTGGAAAAGCTCGTCGAGCTGAACCTGCAAGTGGCCAAGGCCAGCCTGGCCGAAGTGGCCGAAACCGCCCAAGCCGCCCTGTCGGTCAAGGACGCGCAAGAACTGCTGGCTCTGCAAGCCGGCCTGCTGCAACCCGCCGCTGAAAAGGCCGCTGCATACAGCCGCCACCTGTACGACATCGTGGCCGGCACCACTGCCGAAGTCTCCAAGGCCGCTGAAGCGACCATGGCTGACGGCCAGAAGAAGGTGTTGGCCCTGGTGGACAACGCTGTCAAGAACGCCCCCGCCGGCACCGAAAGCGCCGTGGCGCTGGTGAAGTCGGCTGTGGCCGCTGCCAACAACGCCTACGACAGCGTGAACAAGGCCACCAAGCAAGCCACCGAAGTGGCCGAAGCCAACTTCACGGCCATGACCAACACGGCCGTCAATGCCACCAAGCAAGCCACGTCTGCCAAGGGCAAGCGCGCTGCCTAAAGTGCCTGCCGGGCCGGGGCAACCCGGCCGCCGCAAGCCATGATTTCAGGCCGGCCTATGCCGGCCTGAACTTTTTTGCGCCGGCCGTGTCCACCCCAGGGTCTGGGGCTTGGCCCCTGACTTTTCATGTGGACGTGTTCTCCTCGGCACCGTCAATGGTGCTTCGCGGCTTGGTGGCAACACCAGGCCGCTCTTTTTTGGGCTGGCCAGGTGCCCGTGGTTACTTGGTCAGGGCGGCGATGCGTGCCTTCAGCGCCGGCAGCATCTCGGTGGCGGCTTCGCGCCCCGAGCGAATGGCCCGCACGCGCGACGTGAAATCGGCGCTGCTTACCCCCACCAGGGGCGGGCGCACCACCACGTCGGCCTCGCGCAGCTCGAACCGGTTGATGCTCTTGCCCATGATGGCAAAGGTCTGCAGCAGCAACTTCATGGTGTCGGTGGTGGCCTGGCCGTCGGGGGGCGACGAAATGTCCACCGCCAGCACCAGTTCGGCCCCCATCTGGCGGGCGTAGCGCACTGGCACAGGAGCCACCAGGCCGCCGTCCACGTATTCACGCTCGCCAATCTTCACCGGCTGAAACACCGCCGGCACCGAGCTGGATGCGCGCACGGCCGTGCCCAGGTCACCGCGCTGGAAGAGCACGCCCAGCCCGCTGTCCAGGTCGGTGGCAACGATGCCCAGCGGACGCTGCATCTGTTCGATCAACTGCCCGCCCGTGTGCAGCCGCACAAATCGCGCCAGCGCTTCGCCCCGGATGACCCCGCGCGAAGGGAAGGCCCAGTCGGTGATGGCGCCTTCGTCCATGGTCAGCGCCAGGGTTTCCATTTCGGCGCCGTTTTTGCCCGACGCGTACAGCGCGGCCACCAGGCTGCCGGCGGATGTGCCCACCACGAGGTCGGGCTGTATGCCCGCCGCTTCCAGCACCTGGATCACGCCGATGTGGGCAAAACCACGCGCCGCGCCCCCACCCAGAGCCAGGCCGATGCGCGGCGGCTTGGGCGGTGGCCTGGGCGCCACCACGGCCGGCACGGCGGGTGCTGGCAGGCTCAGCACAGGGGGTGGCGGCGATGTGGGCTGCAGCGGCGCCGTCTGGCAGGCCGCCAGCAGCGCCACCGCCAATGCAGCGGCACAACGGCTGGCCACAGCCAGGGCCGGATCACAAACCAAGGGTTTTTGCATAGAAGGCATTCTAGGAAGCTCAGCCCCCGGCCCGCCCTGGCCCCCGTCTCTCCCGCTTAATTCCGCAACCGCATAAGCAGCCTACATCTTTGTAGTTCCATGAACTAAGCAGCCTGCCTAGAGTCGCGCCCTGTTGCAGGCCCTGGGGCTTGCGTTTGGGTGTGTCACCTTGGTTATTGATCCGGTTGCAGTTGTCAGTGGCTTTGCCGTGGGCGCCATCGTCGGCATGACGGGCGTGGGCGGTGGTTCGCTGATGACGCCGCTGCTGCTGAGTGTGTTCAAGCTCAACCCGGCGGTGGCCATCGGCACCGACCTGTGGTTTGCCGCCATTACCAAATCAGGCGGTAGCTGGGCGCACCACCGCATGGGCCATGTCGACTACCGAGTCACCGGGTTGCTGCTGGCCGGCAGCATGCCCGCCACACTGGCCACCGTGGCGGTGATGCACCAAACCGGTGTCACCAAAGGTTGGGCCAGCGCGCTGACGGTTGCGCTGGGTGTGGCATTGCTGCTCACCGCCGTGTGCGTGGCCTACCGCAGCGCATGGAATGCACTGGGCCTGCGACTCGAACGCTGGCTGCCACCGCGGCGCAAGGCCGTGTTGACGGTGGCGTCTGGCGTGCTGCTGGGGGTGCTGGTGTCGCTCAGCTCCATTGGCGCTGGCGCCATAGGTGCCACGCTCTTGCTGCTGCTGTACCCGCGCATGGGCGCACACAAGATTGTTGGCACCGACATCGCCCACGCCGTGCCGCTGACGCTGCTGGCCGGTATCGGCCACGCCACGCTGGGCAACGTGCACTGGAGCCTGCTGGGCGCGCTGCTGCTGGGCTCATTGCCCGGCATCTGGCTGGGTGCCCGCCTGACCAAGTCCATGCCCGAGCGCCTGGTGCGTGCGGTGCTGTGTGTTTCATTGATCGGCGCCGGTTTCAAGGTGCTTGCCTGACCCCACCCATGTACACCTACACCGCCTTTGACCGCCAATTCGTCCATGCCCGTGCGGCCCAGTACCGGTACCAACTCAGCCGACATTTGGGCGGCGAACTGCCAGACGAAGACTTCCGCCCGTTGCGCC
>CAZUKT010000263.1:0-6833 GCA_964620975.1 uncultured Rubrivivax sp.
CGAGGCCGACCCCATGTACGACCAGGCTGTGGGCGTGGTGCTGCAGCACCGGCGCGCGTCCATATCGCTGGTGCAGCTCCACTTGCGCATCGGCTACAACCGCGCGGCCCGCTTGCTGGAGCAAATGGAACAAAGCGGCATCGTTTCGGCCATGGGCCATGCGGGCAACCGGGACCTGCTGGTGCCCAAGAGAGAAGAATGATGCGACGCCTCTTGGCCCTGGTGCTGTTTGCGGGTGCCACCAACGCCGCTTGGGCCGACGCTGCAGACATGCTGCGCGAGTTTGTGCGTGACGTGAAGAGCGGGCAGGCCGCCTTCACGCAGACCGTTACGTCCACCGACGGCGCACGCAAGAAGCTCAGCAGCGGCGAATTTGAATTTGCCCGACCCAACCGCTTCCGCTTCAGCTACACCAAGCCCTATCAACAACTCATCGTGGCCGATGGTCAGAAGGTGTGGATCTTCGACACCGATCTCAATCAGGCCAGTTCACGCCAGGTCGCACAGGCCCTGGGCTCCACACCCGCAGCATTGCTGGCTGGCGCTGCGTTGGAGCCCGAATTCACGTTGCAGGCGCAGCCCTCGGCGGGTGGATTGGATTGGGTACAAGCCACCCCCGCCGCCAAGGACGGGCCGTTTCAACGCATGCGGGTGGGCTTCAAGGGCAAAGCGCTGGCGGCGGTGGAAATCACCGACAGCTTTGGCCAGGTTTCGCGCCTGGAATTCAGCCGTTTTGTGCCCAACACGCCCGTGGTGCCAGAGCGTTTCCGCTTTGTGCCGCCCGCCGGTGCAGATGTGATCGAGCAGTAAGGCTGGCAGGCGCCGGCCGTCGTGACCATGCCCTGGTCAGACTCAAGCCGATCAAAAAGCAAACTTGGCACCCAAGGTGAAGGCACGCACCTTGGGTTTGTCAAACTGCAGGGCGTAGCTCACGCTGGCGCTGAACCCACCACCCAGCGTATAGCCCACGCCGGCGGAGACCCACGGCTTGCTGCGGTCGTCACCAAACACGTCGGCGGCCACCGTCAGGTCGGCCGTGCTTTCCACGCCCAGCGACCACACGGCCGAGTTCTGCTTGCTGCTTCGGCTGTGGCTCCAACCCAGGTTGGCGTGGCCCAGCCAGCCGGGCACCAGTTCGCGTGTGGCCACCGCCGTGATGTCCAACGCCTCCGTCTTGAAGGTGCTGCCCGGTGCTTTGACAGCCAGCAGCGCATATGCCACACCCCAGCCAGTGCGGCCGGCCTCGGGCGTCACCAGTGTGGTCTTGCCGATCAAAGCCCAGCCGTCGGCATGCAAGCCCGCCAGTGTGGCGCGGGCCCAGCCCAAGCCCAGTTGGGTATTGCCGCCCACGCCACAGCCAAAAGTGGCCTCCACAACACGCACCGACGGTGAGCCGCTGCTGGATTCGCGGCTGGCTGCCGCTTCCAGTTCACAGTCGCGTGCAGCCAAGGCATCTGCCGTTTCGGTGACCCTCGGGCCGGCAAAGGCGGCGCTGGTCAGCAGGGTGGCGGCCAGTGCCGGCAATACGAGGGGCGTCTTCATGTGCGCAACTCAGTGGGCGGCCAAGTCCATCAAGGCCATGTCGGGGCTCTTCATGAGGTCTTCGATGTTCATCAGGATCAGCATGCGCATGGTGTCGCCGGTCTTCACGGTGCCCAGGCCGGTGATGAAGGTGGCTTCCACGGCACTGTTGAATTCTGGCGCTTGGCGGATGTTCTGCGCGTCCAGGGCCAGCACGTCGCTCACCGAGTCCACCACCATGCCCACGGTACGGCCGGCGATGTTGAGGATGATGACGACGGTGAAGCTGTTGTACTGCACGTCTTCCATGCAAAAGCGCACCCGCATGTCGACGATGGGCACGATCACGCCGCGCAGGTTGACCACGCCCTTTATGAAGTCGGGCACGTTGGCAATGCGCGTGGGTGGCTCGTAGCCGCGAATTTCTTGTACCTTGAGGATGTCGATGCCGTACTCCTCGGCCCCGAGCTTGAAGGACAGGTACTCGCGCGTGCCGCTGTGCGCCGCGATCATGGCGGCCTGCTGGGCCGACGGGGCTGTGGCGGCAGGAGCCGAGGCTGTGGACATGTTGCAATCCTTGTGTGTCGGCCACGAACCTGGCAGTTGCCGGCATGGGGCCTGATGCGCCGAGTTTGCAGGCCGATGGCCAAAGCCAAGCCCCGGATATGCAAGGCTGCACGTGGCCAATTCTCAAGTTCGGCCCACACGCTGCGGGTTCGCGCAGCCAAACGACACGCTGGTTTGCGCTGCGACAATCAGCGCCATGCCCACCCAGGACGCCTTGTTTGACGCCCCGCCGCCTGCAGCCGGCGCCGGAGCGCCCCTGGCCGAACGCCTGCGGCCCCGTCACCTGGACGAAGTGGTGGGGCAGCGCCACCTGTTGGCACCCGGCCGGCCGCTGCGCGTGGCGTTTGAGGCTGGCCGCCTGCCGTCCATGATCTTGTGGGGCCCGCCCGGTGTGGGCAAGACCACACTGGCGCGGCTGCTGGCCGGTGCCACGGGTTCGCACTTCATCGTGCTGTCTGCCGTGCTGGCGGGTGTCAAGGACATCCGTGATGCGGTAGAACAGGCGCAAGCGCTGCGCCAGGCTGGCCGCGCCACGGTGTTGTTTGTGGACGAGGTGCACCGCTTCAACAAGTCGCAGCAAGACGCTTTTTTGCCACACGTGGAGGCCGGGCTCTTTTGTTTTGTTGGGGCCACCACCGAGAACCCGTCTTTCGAGGTCAATTCGGCCTTGTTGTCACGCGCCACCGTGCATGTGCTGGAGCCACTGGACGAGGCCGACCTGGGTCAGCTCATTGACCGCGCTTGCGCTGAGCTGGACGCGCCGCCCTTGGACGCCGCCGCACGCGAAAAGCTCGTCAACTTTGCCGACGGCGATGGCCGCCGGCTGCTAAACGCGCTAGAAAACGTGGTGGCCGCGTTGCCGGGCGTGGCCCAGATCACGCCGGCCCACCTGGAAGCCGCGCTGGGACGCATGCTGCGCCGGGGCGACAAGGGTGGCGATGTCTTCTACGACTTGATATCGGCCCTGCACAAATCGGTGCGTGGCTCCAACCCCGATGGTGCGCTCTACTGGCTGGCCCGCATGCTCGACGCCGGGGCCGACCCACGCTACGCCGCGCGCCGTATTGTGCGCATGGCTTGTGAAGACATCGGTCTGGCAGACCCGCGCGCGCTGCGCCTGGCCCTGGACGCAGCCGAAGTGTTTGAAAGGCTGGGTTCTCCAGAGGGCGAACTGGCCTTGGCAGAGGCGGTGGCCTACCTGGCCGTGGCGCCCAAGTCCAACGCTGTGTACAAGGCCTGGAATGAAGTCAAAGGCCTGGTGCGCCAGGACGGCTCACGCCCCGTGCCGCTGCACCTGCGCAACGCCCCCACGCGGCTGATGAAGGACATCGGCTTTGGTGCCGCTTACCGCTATGCGCACGACGAGCCCGACGCATACGCGGCGGGTGAGTGTTACCTGCCCGACGGGCTGCAAGGCCGCCGCTTCTACGAGCCCGTGGCGCGTGGGCTGGAAGTGCGCATCGGCGAAAAATTGGCCGAACTGCGGCGCCTGGACGTCGAAGCACGCCCCCCACCCGCGAAGGCGCCCTGACGCCATTTCTGGCCCGGCTCCAAGCGCCCAAGCCAAGGGGGAAAGTCCGCCCATGGGCGGGGAAGAGTCGCACCTAGAATCGCGCCCCACTGCAGGCCACACCGGGCTTGGCACGGCAAGCGAGGCGAGCTTCTTGCATGCAGCGTGGCCCAGCCGCAGCAACGCGCGCCCAACGGAGCATTCCAAAATGGAAACGTTTTTCCAGCAAATCATCAACGGCCTCGTGCTTGGCAGCATGTACGCGCTGGTGGCCCTGGGCTACACCATGGTCTACGGCATCATCAACCTCATCAATTTCGCCCATGGCGAGGTGCTGATGGTGGGCGCCCTGACCAGCTGGACCGTGGTCAGCGCCTTGTCGGACAGCGGACTGCCAGGCTGGGTGATGATGCTGATTTCACTGCTGTGCGCCATCGTGGTGTGCGCCGCACTCAATTTCAGCATCGAAAAGCTCGCCTACCGGCCCTTGCGCAGCGCGCCGCGCCTGGCGCCGCTCATTACGGCCATGGGCATGAGCCTGCTGCTGCAGACGCTGGCCATGATCATCTGGAAGCCCAACCCCAAGCCTTACCCGATCTTGTTGCCCAGCGACCCCATTGATCTGGGCGGGCCGGTGATCAGCGTGGTGCAGTGCCTGATCCTGGGCATCACGGCCGTGGTGCTGGCCAGCCTGATGTACCTGGTCAACAAGACCAAGCTCGGGCGCGCCATGCGGGCCACGGCTGAAAACCCGCGTGTGGCGGCGCTGATGGGTGTGAAGCCCGACATGGTCATTTCTGCCACCTTCATAATCGGCGCCGTTCTCGCCGCCGTGGCGGGTGTGATGTGGGCCGCCAACTACGGCACCGTGCAGCACAGCATGGGTTTCCTGCCGGGCCTGAAGGCCTTTACGGCCGCCGTGCTGGGCGGCATTGGCAACCTGGGCGGTGCGGTGGTCGGCGGCATATTGCTGGGCCTGGTGGAGGCCCTGGGCGCGGGCTACCTGGGTGACCTGACCGGCGGCGTGCTGGGCAGCCAGTACGCCGACATCTTTGCCTTCCTGGCATTGATCCTGGTGCTGACGCTGCGACCGCAGGGTCTCCTGGGTGAACGTGTGGCCGACCGAGCCTGAGGAAGCGCCATGAAGAACAAGATCGTCATCTTTGTGCTTTGCGCGTTGGCGCTGCTGGCATTGCCAATCTTTGCCGGCCAGTTTGGCCAGGGTTGGGTGCGCATCATGGCCCTGGCGCTGCTGTACGTGCTGCTTGCACTGGGCCTGAACATCGTGGTGGGCTACGCCGGCCTGCTGGACCTGGGCTTCGTCGCCTTCTATGCGGTGGGCGCGTACATGTACGCCTTGCTGGCCTCGCCGCACCTGAGCGAGACCTTCGAGTGGATCAAAGCGGGTTTCCCGGACGGCCTGCACACCCCCATCTGGGCCGTCATCCCGCTGGCGGCCTTGCTGGCGGGCATTGCCGGCGCGCTGCTGGGGGCGCCCACGCTGAAACTGCGCGGCGACTACCTGGCCATCGTGACGCTGGGCTTCGGCGAGATCATCCGCGTGTTCATGAACAACCTGGAGCACCCGGTCAACATCACCAACGGGCCTCGTGGTCTGGACCGCATCGACTCCATGACCTTCTTCGGCCTGGACTTCGGCAAGGCCATCACCATCGGAGACTTCCGCATCCCGTCGGTCACCCTGTACTACTACCTGTTCCTGGTGCTGGTGGTGTTCAGCGTGATCATCTGCCACCGTCTGGAGACCTCGCGCATCGGGCGGGCCTGGATGGCCATCCGCGAAGACGAGATCGCGGCCAAGGCCATGGGCATCAACACCCGCAACATGAAGCTTCTGGCCTTTGCGATGGGCGCGACTTTCGGTGGGGTGTCGGGTTCGATGTTCGCGTCGTTCCAGGGTTTCGTCTCGCCCGAATCTTTCAGCCTCATGGAGAGCGTGATGATCGTGGCCATGGTGGTGCTGGGGGGGCTGGGGCACATTCCTGGCGTCATCCTCGGGGCAGTCCTGCTGGCAGCGCTGCCGGAGGTGCTGCGTTACGTGGCCGGGCCGCTGCAGCAACTCACGGGCGGCCGGCTGGACGCCGCCATCCTGCGGCAGTTGCTGATTGCGCTCGCCATGATCTCGATCATGCTGCTGCGCCCGCGCGGTTTGTGGCCTGCGCCGGAGCACGGCAAGGCTGCGCCTTCGCCGGTGTCGGCGGCTTGAGCCGGGGGGCGTGGACATGAGCACTTCCGTACTCAAGGTGTCGGGCGTGTCCAAGCGCTTCGGCGGCTTGCAGGCCCTCAGCGACGTGGGCATCACCATCGAGCCCGGGCAGGTCTACGGTCTGATCGGGCCCAACGGCGCCGGCAAGACCACCTTCTTCAATGTGATCACGGGGCTGTATACGCCTGATGGCGGCAGCTTCGAGCTTGGCGGCACGCCTTACCGGCCGGAAGCGGTGCACCAGGTGGCCGAGGCGGGCATCGCCCGCACCTTCCAGAACATCCGCCTGTTTGCCGAGATGACGGCGCTGGAAAACGTGATGGTGGGCCGGCATGTGCGCACGCACTCGGGGCTGATCGGGGCGGTGTTCCGCACGCCGGGCTTTCGCCGCGAGGAGGCGCAGATTGCCGAACGCGCACGTGAACTGCTGGAGTACGTGGGCATCGGCAAGTACGCCGACTTCCGCGCTCGCACGCTGAGCTATGGCGACCAGCGTCGCCTGGAGATCGCGCGTGCGATGGCCACCGACCCCAAGCTCATCGCGCTGGACGAGCCGGCCGCCGGCATGAACGCCACCGAGAAGGTGGTCCTGCGTGAACTGATCGACCGCATCCGCCGTGACGGCCGCACCATCCTGCTGATCGAGCACGATGTGAAGCTGGTCATGGGGCTGTGCGACCGCGTCACCGTGCTCGACTATGGCCGCCAGATTGCCGAAGGCACGCCCGCCGAGGTACAGCGCAACGAGAAGGTGATCGAGGCCTATCTCGGCGCCGGCCACCAGGCGCATTGACACGGCAAGGCCCAGCACATGACCACACCTCTTCTCAAGTCAGCGGCCTGAAGGTGGCTTACGGCGGTATCCAGGCCGTCAAGGGCGTGAGCTTCGAGGTCTTTCCGGGCGAACTGGTCAGCCTGATCGGCGCCAACGGCGCTGGCAAGACCACCACGCTCAAGGCCATCACCGGCACGCAAGCCGTGGCGGAAGGCCATATCGAGTACGCAGGG
>CAZUKT010000264.1:0-6075 GCA_964620975.1 uncultured Rubrivivax sp.
CACTGTGCGCCGCCTGCTGCGCGTGCAGATTGACGACGCCATCGAAGCCGACCGTGTCTTCACGCTGCTGATGGGCGATGAGGTCGAGCCGCGCCGCGACTTCATTGAAACCAATGCGTTGCGGGCGGCGAATATCGACGCATAGTCGTCTCGCCCGCTACCCATGCTGCGGCGCGAGCGACGAGTGCTTTGCGGCAACCCCACTTCGTGGGTTTCGGAGTGCTACCGACCCCCAGCTGACATTCGTTGAGTCAATTGACTGCCCCATGAGCGGTCGGCCACGCACGCCAGACGCACTCTGCAAAAGCTTCCGGAGCAATGTGTGACAAACACGTAAACGCTCAGGCTCTCGAGCGCAAGATGGGCCCGAATGGCCCGGTTGGGTGCATTGGGCAGCATCATTCGCCAACCCGCCGCCGTCTGGCGCAGACCCCTGAAGACCCCACCCGTATGCCGCTGACGCACCGGCAGCGGGACCGCGCCCATTTCGCGGGGCGCCAACGTTTGCGCTGCGACAACCATCGGTCGCGAGACCGCTGCTACGGTGCGCAACGCGTGCCGTGCCATTGTCGGGATCAGGCAGGGTCTTGGAATTGAAGCCGCGAGGCGCACAACCGTTGAGGGTGATTGGGGCGCCCTTCTGCGCTGTCACCGAGTTGGTGTTGCGGTTGGGTTGACATGGAGGTTCCACCGGGGTGGCTGTTCATCAAGTGAAGCGCGGGCTCGACTTGCCACTTGCTGGCGAGCCGACGCAAGTCATTGGGCACGCCGCTGCATGCATGCAGGTGGCGCTGGTGGGGGCGGACTACGTCGGCCTCAAGCCCAGCTTTCACGTGCAAGCGGGTGACCGTGTCCGGCGTGGGCAGCTGCTGTTTGAAGACAAGGGTGCACCAGGGGTGCGTTTCACCGCCATGACGGCGGGCACGGTCAGTGCGTTGAACCGTGGCGAGTACAGGGCCTTCCAGTCGCTGGTCATCGATATCGAGGACCACGACGTGCCCGATGCGCAACGGGGCTTCGATAGCTGGACGGGCGCCGCCCCCGGGGGTCTGGGCGCAGATCAGGTGCGCGCGCTGCTGCTCGAATCGGGCCTGTGGACGGCGCTGCGCAAACGGCCCTATTCCAAGGTGCCTGCGCCCGCCACATCGCCGGCCGCCTTGTTCATCACCGCCATCGACACCCACCCGCACGCCCCGGCCGTGAACGTGGTGCTGCATGGCCGTGAAGAAGACTTCGCCATCGGTGTGGCCTGCCTGTCACGCCTGGCGCCAGACAAGAAGACCTATGTCTGCGTGGCGCCCGACTTCATGCTGCCCGGCCTGCCGACGCTGCAGACGGAGGTCTTCAGCGGCCCGCACCCGGCCGGCAACGTCGGCACGCACATCCACTTCCTGCACCCGGTGGATCACGAACGCACGGTGTGGCACATCGGCTACCAGGACGTCATCGCCGTGGGTCATCTGTTCCGCACCGGGCAGCTGGACGTGCAGCGTGTGGTGTCGCTGGCCGGCCCCAGCGTGCGGCAGCCGCGGCTGCTGCGCACGCGGCTGGGCGCGTCCATCGACAGCCTGACGCAAGGCGAGATCGCCCCGGGTGCGCAGCGCCTGGTCTCGGGCTCGGTGCTTGACGGCCGCGCCGCCAGCGGCCCCGTGCACGGTTGGCTGGGCCGCTACCACCTGCAGGTCACGGCACTGGCCGAAGCGGTGGAACGCGAGTTCTTCGGCTGGATCAAACCCGGTGGCGACAAGTTCTCCATCTGGGGCGTGGTGGCCAGCGCCTGGATGCGCCACCCGCGCCTGGCGCTGAACACCTCCACCCAGGGCGGCCACCGCGCGATGGTGCCCATCGGCAGTTTCGAGCGCGTGATGCCGCTGGACCTGATGCCCACCTTCTTGCTGCGCGCGCTGCTGATGGGGCAGGACGAACGCGCCGAAAAGCTGGGCGTGCTGGAACTCGACGAAGAAGACCTGGCCTTGTGCACCTTGGTCTGCCCCGGCAAGGCCGAGTACGGCCCCTTGCTGCGCCAGGCCCTGAACCGCATCGAGAAGGAAGCTGCCTGATGCGTGCCTTGCGCCAACTGCTCGACCGCATCGGCAAGCCCTTCCAGCCCGGCGGCAAGCTTGAGCGCTTCTACCCGCTGTACGAAGCCGCCGACACCTTTTTCTATTCGCCCGGCAACGTCACCCAGACCGGGGCCCATGTGCGTGACGCCATGGACCTCAAGCGCATGATGATCCTGGTCGTCATCGCCACGTTGCCCTGCGTGTTCATGGCGCTCTACAACACCGGGCTGCAGGCCAACCTGGCCATCGACCCGGCCAGGGCGGTGGCGCTGGACGGCTGGCGCCACGACCTGCTGCGCCTGCTGGGCGTGGGCTATTCACCGGCCAACTTCTTCGGCAACCTGCTGCACGGTGCGCTGTACTTCGTGCCCCTGTATGCGGTAACCATGGTCGTCGGCCTGGGCTGGGAAGTGTTGTTTTCGGTGGTGCGCAAGATCGAGGTGAACGAAGGCTTCTTCGTCACCGGCATGTTGTTCCCGCTGATCCTGCCGCCCACCACGCCGCTGTGGCAGGCCGCGCTGGCCGTGAGCTTTGGCGTGGTGCTGGCCAAAGAGGTGTTTGGCGGCACGGGCATGAACTTCATGAACCCGGCGCTGGCCATGCGGGCCTTCCTGTTCTTTGCCTACCCGGCAGCGATCTCGGGTGACAAGGTCTGGGCCGCCGTGCCGCCGGGCGCGGCGGTGGACGGCTATTCAGGTGCCACCATCCTGGGCAAGATGATCGGTGTCGAAGGCAGCTTCGCCGACCAGGGCTATTCATGGTGGACGGCCTTCGTCGGACTGGAGCCCGGCAGCATGGGCGAAACCTCGGCGCTGGCTTGCGCTATCGGCGCGCTGATCATCGTGGCCACCGGGGTGGGCTCGTGGCGCACCATGACTGCTATGTGCCTGGGCACTATCGGCATGGCCGGCCTGCTCAACAGCATCGGTTCGGCCACCAACCCCTGGTTTGACGTGCCCTTCTGGTGGCACATGGTGCTTGGTGGCTGGGCCTTTGCGATGGTGTTCATGGTCACCGACCCCGTCACCTCGCCTTTCTCGAACGGCGGCAAGTGGATCTACGGCGCCCTGGTCGGAGTGTTGGTGGTGTTGATTCGCGTCTTCAATCCGGCCTACCCCGAGTCGGTGATGCTGGTGATCCTGTTCATGAACGTGGTGGCGCCGGTCATCGACCACTTCTTTGTGCAGGCCAACATCCGGCGGAGGCTTGCACGCCGTGGCTGACACTCCCACCCGCGACTTGAATTCCGTGCGTTACACCATCGTGTTTGCCACGGTGGTGTGTGTGGTGTGTGCCGCGCTCATTGCTGCGGCCGCAGTGCTGACCAAGCCGAGCCAGGTCGCCAACGCGTTGCTCTACAAGGAAAAGAACGTGCTACTCGCGGCCGGCCTGATCAGACCTGACGATCAAGTCAGCACGGCGAAGGTGCAGGCCATCTTTCAGCAGTCCATCCAGGCGCGACTGGTGAGTCTGGCCACCGGTGAACTGCTGCCCGAAGGCAACGTCGATGCCCGGCGCTACGACCAACGCGCGGCCCGCGACGACCCGGCCACCAGCCGCGTGGCACCGCCCAATAACGCAGGCGTGCGGCGACTGCCCACATTGGGCATCGTCTACCTGATCAGGAAAGGCGATGCGGTGGACCAGATCGTGATCGCCATCGAGGGCCTGGGCATGTGGGGCCAGATCTACGGCTTCATGTCGATAGGTCCCGACGGCAACACCATCCATGGCCTGACCTACTACGACCATCGCGAAACGCCGGGTCTGGGTGGCGAAATCTCCAATCCCAACTGGCAGGCCCTGTGGCGCGGCCGCAAGGCCTATGACGAACACTGGAACGTGGGCATCCATGTCATCAAGGGCCAGGCCGGCACACCCGAAGCCGATCCGATGCAGGTAGACGGGCTGTCGGGTTCCACCATCACCAGCAAGGCCATCACGCACCTCGTGCGTTATTGGGTGGGCGAGCAGGGTTATGGCAAGTTTCTCAAACGTGTGCGTGAAGGAGCCCCTGCATGAGCGCTGTGCTGCCCACTGCTGGCAAGGCCCTACCGTGGTTTGGCCCCAAGGAAAGGGCCATCCTGCTCGATCCGATGTTGATGAACAACCCCATCGGCGTGCAAGTGCTGGGCATCTGTTCGGCGCTGGCCGTGACCACATCGGTGGCCAAGGCCCTGGTCATGAGCGTGGGGGTGATCGCCGTCACGGCACTGGCCAATCTGGCGGTGAGCCTGGTGCGCAACCACACGCCAGCGTCCATCCGCATCATCGTGCAGTTGGCCATCATCGCGTCGCTGGTGATCGTCTTTGATCAGGTACTCAAGGCCACGCTGTACGAGCTGTCGCTGGAGCTCAGCGTGTTTGTCGGCCTGATCATCACCAACTGCATCGTGCTGGGTCGGGCCGAGGGTTTTGCCATGAGCAATGGCCCCTGGCACTCCACGCTGGACGGCATAGGCAACGGCCTGGGCTACTCGGTGGTGCTGATCCTGGTGGGCATGCTGCGCGAACTGCTGGGTGCGGGCAAGGTGCTGGGCCTGACCCTCCTGCCGCTAACCAAGAACGGGGGCTGGTACGAACCCAACGGCCTGATGCTGCTGGCACCTTCGGCGCTGTTCATCATCGGGCTGCTGGTGTGGGCACTGCGCACCTGGAAGCCGCAGTTGCAGGAGAAGTCATGAGGCCTGCAAATCCGCGCGCTTTGCGCACCGCCATCGTGGCGCCGGTCACCTTCGCCGCAGCAGGGCAGGCTTGAGATGGAACACTTCATCAACCTCGGCCTGCGCTCGGTGTTCCTGGAGAACATGGCGCTGGCCTACTTCCTGGGCATGTGCTCCTTCCTGGCCTGTTCCAAGAAGGTTGAAACTGCCATCGGCCTGGGTGTCGCGGTGGTCTTCGTCCAGGTGTTGACGGTACCGTTGAACAACCTGTTGCTGGTCCACCTGCTGGCTGAAGGCGCACTGGGCTGGCTGCACCCAACGCTTGCCAAGGTCGACCTGAGCTTCTTGTCGTTCATCTTGTTCATCGCCACCATCGCCGCGGCCACCCAGGTGGTTGAGATGGCCGTGGAGCGCTACGCCCCCGAGCTGTACAACACGCTGGGCGTCTTCCTGCCGCTGATCGCGGTCAACTGCGTGATCATGGCCGGCTCGCTCTTCATGCAGGAACGCAGCTACGGTTTTGCCGACAGCGTGGTCTACGGCATCGGTTCGGGCGCCGGTTTTGCAATCGCCATCATCGCGCTGGCCGCCATCCGCGAGAAGATGGAGTACTCCAACGTGCCAGCAGGCCTGCGCGGGCTGGGTATCACGTTCATCGCCACCGGACTCATGTCGATGGCTTTCATGGTCTTTTCCGGCATCCAGATCTAGGGCGCGGCACCATGTTCTCCATCGGCCTGGCCATCGTCATGTTCACCGCCGTCGTGCTGCTGCTCGTGGCGCTGCTCATGGTGGCGCGCAAGAAGATGGTCGCCAGCGGTGACGTCGCCATCACCGTCAACGAAGACAGCACCAAGGTCATGAAGGTGGCCGCCGGCGGCACGCTGCTGGCTGCGCTGACGGACCACAAGATCTTCATTCCCTCGGCCTGCGGCGGCAAGGGCACCTGCGGGGTGTGCGAAGTCATCGTCAAGGAAGGCGGCGGCGCCATCCTGCCCACCGAGACGGGCTTCATCTCGCGCAAGGAAGCCAAGCACGGCTGCCGCCTGGCCTGCCAGGTGAAGGTCAAGCGCGACATGCGCATCGAGGTGCCGGCCGAGATATTCAGTGTGAAGAAGTGGGATTGCAAGGTGCTGAGCAACCGCAACGTGTCCACCTTCATCAAGGAGTTGAAGCTCGAGTTGCCACCCGGCGAGGAAGTGCCATTCCGCGCTGGCGGCTATGTGCAGATCTCCTGCGGGCAGCACGCGCTGGACTACAAGAGCTTCGACATCGACACGCAGTACCGCGACGAGTGGGACAAGTTCGACCTCTGGCGCTTCAAGTCGGTGCTGGCGGAGCCGATCGAG
>CAZUKT010000264.1:6085-6817 GCA_964620975.1 uncultured Rubrivivax sp.
TGGTGAATGAACCCGTGGAACGCGGCTACTCGCTGGCCAGCTTCCCACTGGAGAAGGGCGTGCTGTTGTTCACCATCCGCATCGTCTTCCCGCCGGAATACCGCGACGACATCCCGCCCGGCAAGATGAGTTCCTACCTCTTCAACCTGAAGCCGGGTGACCAGGTCACCGTGGCCGGGCCCTTCGGCGAATTCTTCGCGCGCGACACCGAAAAGGAGATGTGCTTCGTGGCCGCCGGGGCCGGCATGGCGCCGATGCGCAGCCACATCTTCGACCAGCTCATACGCCTGAAGAGCCAGCGCAAGATGACTTTCTGGTACTCGGCGCGCAACCTGTCCGAAGTGTTCTACGTTGAAGAGTTCAACAAGCTTCAAGCCGAGCACCCCAACTTCAAGTGGCACATCGTGCTGTCCGAGCCCCGGCCCGAAGACCACTGGACGGGCCCGGTGGGACTGGTGCGCCACAAGGTGCTGCGTGACCAGTTCCTGGCCAAGCACCCGGCGCCGGAAGACATCGAGTACTACCTGTGCGGCCCCGACGTGATGAACAAGGCCGTGATCAAGATGTGCATGGAAATGGGCGTCGACCGCGAGAACATCATGCTCGACGACTTTGGCCTGTAGACGCCCACCCACACCAAGGAGACACGATGCGACAAACCGTTGAAACGGCGCTGGGCCACAAGACAGGCACCGACGAACTCATCACGGTGGACGCCGGCGCGCTGGTGGC
>CAZUKT010000265.1:0-3143 GCA_964620975.1 uncultured Rubrivivax sp.
AGGTCATGAAAGTCCTGCGCCATCATGATGTCGGTGAGGTGGTTGTCGATGGCTGCCGTGCGCTGCTCCACGTCATGCACAAAGTTCATCAGCCTGCCACTGGCCACGGCCCGCACGGGGTCGGCCACGATGGCCTGCGCCATTTCGCGCGTGGCGGCGCTGATGGCCACGTGGTCTTCTTTGGCGCGGTCCACCGAGTTGAGCACCTTGTTGGCGGCCTCGGCGGTTTTGTTCGCAATGTAGTTGAGCCGGCTGCGTGCGTCGGGCAGGCCGTCGGCGGCCACCTGCAACTTGGGCATCACGCCCAGCTGCTGCATGGTGTCGTGCAGCAGCCGGGTGATCGACCCGATCTGCTGAAACACTTCGGGGGACACTGTCAAAGGCTCGTCAGGCACCAGCAGGGCCGCATCGTCCATGTTCATGTCTTGTTCTCCCTCAGGCGGTGGCGGCAAGCTTGAGGAGAATCTTTTGCACTTTCTCCTCCAGCGTGGCTTTGGTGAAAGGCTTGACGATGTAGCCGGCGGCGCCGCTCTGCGCTGCCAGCACGATGTCTTCCTTGCGCGCTTCGGCCGTCACCATCAGCACCGGCAGGTGTTTGAGCGTGTCGTCGGCTTTCACCGCCTTGAGCAGGTCAAAGCCGTTCATGTTGGGCATGTTGATGTCTGACACGACAAAGTCGTAGCGCGAGTTCTTCAGCATGTTCAGCGCCACGGCGCCGTCTTCGGCTTCGTCGGCGTTGTTGCAGCCCATTTCCTTGAGCAGGCCGCGCACGATGCGACGCATGGTCGAAAAGTCATCAACGATCAAGAAGCGGAGGTCGGTGGGCATGTTCATGGGGCAGGCCTTGAGCGTGGGGCTGGCTTGTTTATCGGAGGCCGGGCGTGGGACTTGAGGTCAAAGGCCGCACCAACGGCGGCTGCGGCGGCACGTTTGCCTGTGGCGCCGACGCCGCCCCCGCAGAGGCGTCCACGGGCACTGGTGCTGGCTCTGTGGCGGTGGTTTCTTCTCCCGGCGTGGCGCGGAAAACGCGTTCTTCGGCCTCCCGCGTCATGACGATGATGCTGATGCGGCGGTTGGCCGGCGCAGCCGGGTCGCGGCGGTCAAACGGGTTGCTGGCGGCCAGGCCCTGCACGCGCAGCACCTGGTCTTCAGGCAAGCCACCGGCCAGCAGCTCGCGACGCGACGCGTTGGCACGGTCGGCGCTGAGTTCCCAGTTGCTGTAGCCCCTGTCGGCGCCGTTGCCAAAGGGCAGCGCGTCGGTGTGGCCTTCCAGTGTCAGCCGGTTGGGCACATCGGCCAGGACCAGACCCAGTTCGCGCAGCAAGTCACGCATGTAGGGCTGCACAACTGCGCTGCCGCTGGTGAACATGGGGCGCTGGTCGGCGTCCACGATCTGTATGCGCAGGCCGTCCAGCGTCATTTCCAGCAGCATCTGCGACGCCATGCCTTTGAGCTTGCCGTTGCCTTCGATCTGCGCCGTGACCTTCTTCTTGAGGTCCTCCAGCCGCGCCACTTCAGCGCGGATTTGCTCTTCTTTGAGCTGGTGGATGTTGACGGTGGCGCTTGGTGCGTCCATGTCGCCGCGCTTGACCTGGCCGGTGCTGCGCGTGAGGTCTTGCCCACCGCCCTTGATGACGTGCGACGAATCGCCCGAGCCCGACCCCCCACCCGTCAGCGACAACTTGAGCGGCGCCGAGAAGTAGTCGGCAATGCCCTTCTTGTCGCCCTCGGTGGTGCTGCCCAGCAGCCACATGAGCAGGAAGAAGGCCATCATCGCCGTCACGAAGTCGGCATAGGCAATCTTCCACGCGCCACCATGAACGGCGTGCCCGCCCTTCTTGACGCGTTTGATGATGATCGGCTGCAGCTTCTTGGCGTCACCGGCCATGGTGCCCCCCGCGCCAGGCGCATTCGGCGGCCCGGCCAAGCCCGTGCTGCGGTGGCCACCGGGTGGTCAGCGCTGGCGCTGCACCAAGGCCACTTGCCGACGCGCGCAAGAGCTTCACTTCTTGCCTTTCACGTGGCCTTCCAGCTCAATAAAGCTCGGTCGGTCACCGGAATACAGCACCTTGCGGCCAAATTCAATGGCCACCTGCGGCGCGTAGCCCTGCATGCTGGCCAGCAAGGTGGTCTTGATGCACTGCAGCTCCTTGCTGCCGTCGTCCACTTTCTGCTCCAGCAAGCCCCCCAATGGCTCGGCAAAACCGTAGGCCAGGAAGATGCCCAAAAAGGTGCCCACCAGGGCCGAGCCGATCATGCCGCCCAGCACGGCCGGGGGCTGGCCCACCGAGCCCATGGTGTTGACCACGCCCAGCACAGCCGCCACGATGCCAAAGGCCGGCAAGGCGCCGGCCATGCGCTGTATGGCGGCCACGGCGGCATGCTCTTCCTGGTGGTGCGTTTCGATCTCGCTGTCCATCAGGCTTTCAATCTCGTGCGCGTTCAGGTTGCCCGAGACCATCATGCGCAGGTAGTCGGTGATGAATTCGGTGACGTGGTGGTCGTTGCCCACGTTGGGGTACTTCTGGAACAGCGGCGAGCTGTGTGGTTCTTCCACGTCCTTTTCAATCGACATCAGGCCCTCTTTGCGGGCCTTTTGCAGGATGTCGTACAGCAGCGCCAGCAGTTCCAGGTAACGCGCCTTGTTGAACTTGCTGCCCTTGAAGCAGCGGCCGATGCCACTGAGCGTGGCCTTGACGACCTTCATCTGGTTGTTGGCCAGAAATGCGCCTCCCGCCGCGCCGAAGATGGTGATCATCTCGAACGGCAGCGCCTTCAGGATCACGCCCATGTTGCCGCCGTGCACGGCATACACACCAAAGACGCAACCCAGCGCAACCAGCCAACCAATGATGACAAACATAAGTGTTGATCCGAGCGGATTCCCTTGGCGTCCGGCGTATGGCCATCACCTTGCCGGGTATGCGTGAGTTATCGGCGTCGGCTGCCTGTCATTGAGTGCGTTTTGCCCTGGCCCGGTTGATAGACCCAAACCGGGCGGCGCTGGGCGCCCTGCAAACACGCCACAGGTGCTTGCCCAGGCACGGCAAATTCGAGGCTCACCAGCCAGCTGTGCGGCGCCATTTCGCACTCGGCCTTGGCCCACACGCTCAGCGGGAATTTTTTGGCCAAATAGGACACCT
>CAZUKT010000265.1:3153-6794 GCA_964620975.1 uncultured Rubrivivax sp.
CACACGCGGGCCATGCTTTCGGGGCGCTGGAACACATAGACCAGGTCGTAGCCAGCCCAGTCATGGCGCCACATGTCGGCACGCACCACGTGGGCCCGGCGCAAGCGCCATCGCGCCAGACGGGCCAGCAGCGCGCTCCATTCCACGCCATGCAGTTCAGCCTGCGGCCACAGGCTGCGCAAGGCGGCCAACCCATGGCCCAGGCCGCAGCCGGCGTCCAGCACACGGCGTGGTGCCGGCACCAGCCCGTCCAGCCCTTGCAGTGCGTCGGCCGGTGTGGGGAAAAACGGTGCGTCACGCCAAGCCCGCAGTGGATACGCCGCCAGCAGGGGCGCCAGGAGCAAGAGCCAGCCCCAGGCCGGCCAGCCGTTGCCCAGGCCCAAGGCCAGGGCCGACAACGGGAAGCCCGCGGCGGCGATCAGCCGCCTGCGCATGCCGCTGCAGCGCCAGGCAAGTGCCAGACACACCGCGCCGCCAGACGCCAAGGCCCAGGCCGGCGGCAGGCCGGCCGACCCCGCCATTGCCCATGCCAACCAGCCCGCCGCCCATGCCAGCAACGCTGGCAGTGGCCACGGCATTTGCCGCGCCCCGGGCCGGGGCTCGATCACAGCATTCATGTTGGCGGCTTCGTTTGCAAGACGGCGTGTCACGACGCACCAGTGTCCGTGCCCGGCCTGCCCCTGCATGGGCAGAGTTGGGGCCGTAAGGCCGCACTCGTCGGTGCTTCAGCGCAGCAAAGGCAAGGCTGGCTCGACACCCGCACGCAGCGCCAGCAGCCGCTCATGGGGCGGCCGCAGCTTGATGCTGGCAGGCGGCACAGCGGCTTTGACGGCGAAGCGCTTGTCCAGCGTGTCGCGCAGCAAAGGCTCGGCAATCAGGGTTCCACTGCTGGACAGCAGCGCCGCCACGTAGGGCACGTTGGCGCGGCGCCCGCGTGCCACCACGATGCCCACCTCGCCGCAGGCGAGTTCGACAAAGCTTCCCGGCGGATACATGCCCACCGCACGCAACAACGCGCCCCCGATCTCGTCGGGCGCGCCACTGGCCGAGAGGCAGGCCTCGCGTGCGGCCTGCACGGGTGATATGGGGGCCCGCGCACGGCGCAGGCTGATCTGCGCCGAGAAGATGTCCACGCGCCGCAGCAGCCGGGCCAACTGCTGTGCCGGCTCCAGCTGAACCAGCGGTTGTTCGGCGGGGCCGGCGTCGTGGTGCAGGCGCACGGTGTCCATGCACAAGGCGTCGTTCATGCCGCAGGCCTGCAGCATCTGCACGCTCCTGGCGGGGTGGGACTCGATCTCGACGCGCATTTCGGCCGAAGGCGCGCGGTCGTCCCCCGCCAACTGGTCTTGCAGGCGCAGCATGGATATGTTCATGACCAGGGCCGCCCGGCCCAGGCTGTCTATCCACGGCTGCTGCCAGCTGAGCATGCTTGCCGCCTGCTCGCAGATGACCATGGTCATCAAGGCGTGGTGGCTGCTGTACTTGATGGTGGATGTGGCCGCTTCGTACACCAGGTGGTACAGCGACGCGTCGGTGCGGCGTGTGGCCAGTGTGCGGGCCCGGGCGTGCACTGCCATCACGCGCGCACGGAAGCCGCTGTCGGGGCGGGCGTCGCGCAGGGCGGCGTCCAGGTGGGCCACGATCTCGTGCCATTCCTCGGGCAATGTGAGCTGCTTGCGCGGCGTGGGGTCGCGTGCTGCTTCGGTGTCGGGCCGGGCCGATGCCACCTGGTGCAGCAGCGCGCCCTGGCGGATTTGCGCGTCCATGGCCGCAGCCAGGCGCTTGTACCAACTGGACGATTCCGCCTCATCGGCACACAGCGGTTGCCCCCGAAGCTCATCCATGCGGTCTGCGTTGTCCACCACCTGCCCGGCTGCAAGCAGCAAGCGGCCCGCTTCGTCGCGCACGCCAAAGGGCAAGGCTTCGCCAATGCGCAGGTACTCAGGCTGGAACTTGACGAGCTTCACGGTGGGGTTGGCTGTGGTTGGCTGTGGTTGGCAGTGGCGGCCCCCCGGCTGCCATGTCCTGCATATCGGCAGCCAATGCCCGTACTGAAGTTCTGCCCACCCTGGCCTGCGGGACGGCAACGCCTTGCTTGCCAATCAATGCAATTCACGCACGTCCACAGCGGCGGCCTTGCCCTGGCGGCTGCCCGCCCCCTGGCGCGCAAACGCTGCATTCAGCGCACGCCGAGCACAAAAAAGCGGGCCCCGAAGGACCCGCTGAAAGCACAGATGACTGTGCCAGGAGGAGACGTGCAATGAACCAACAAACTCTGTCTGTGTATCGGCCGCCGATTGCGTAACTTGAGCTGCGGCGCAGGATCAATGGCCGGCGTGTTGTGCGCCAATGTGCACACCCGGCTGCGCGCTCAGCAAGGCACTGCCAGCGCCCACACCCAGGCTGCCGGCCAGCTTGCCCTTGCCGGCGCGGGCCGGCGGGTTGCACAGGCCGCATACGTAGTGGCGGGCGATCTCGTGCGGATGCGTCACGAAGTGGCCGCCGCACTTGCTGCACTTGGTCATGCTGAGCATGCCGTTGTCGACAAACTTCACCAGGCGCCAGGCGCGTGTCACGCTCAGCAGCGGCTCCAGGCCCTGCGCCTGCATTTGCTCCAGGTAGAGCTGGTAGGCCTTGATGACGGTGTCAATCTCATCCAGCGCCGCCACCTTGTTGAGGTATTCATGCGTGTTGAGAAACAGGCTGGCGTGGATATTGGGCTGCCAAGTCATGAGCCAGTCGGTGGAAAAAGGCAACTGGCCCTTGCTCGGGCTGCGGCCCGAGACCTCTTTGTACAGGCGCAGCAAGCGCTCGTAGCTGAGGTCGGTTTCGCTCTCCAGCACCTGCAGACGTGCCCCGAGGTTGATAAGCGTCACGGCGCGCTCGATTTGCCTGGCTTCAGTGAGGATGCTCTTGTTGCGGGCCATGGGGAACTCCTGTCAGTCTTGTTTGTGTCGGGTCGCCGGGGCCGGCTGCGGCTGGGATCAGGCGGCTTCGCTGTGGCGGCCGGCCATCAGGATGGACGCATGCAGGCGAGACATGCCGTCATTGGCGGCGCCCTTGCCGTGGCTGGTCAGCAGGTTCCACACCATGTCGTCGTCCATGCGGAAGCGGCACAGCAGGGTGTTGCCGGTGGCCACTTTCATCATTTGTTCCGGCGTCAGCGCGCCGATCAGGGCAGCAGTTTCTTCGCTCACGCCAAGGCGGAAGAGCGCTTGCTCGCGGTCCGTGCGAATCAGGCTCTGGGCCAGCATCAGGTACGACAGGTTGGCTTCGCGGATTTCGGCGAGGATCTGTTCGGATGTCATGGTGGGTCTCCTGGGGGGTGCGTGGGGGCGTGAGCCGATGAAACGAACTGTATGGATTGGAAATGGGATGGCACATCAGCCCAGTTCCGTCGCTTCAGTCCCACTTCTTCCAGCGCTTGTGTAAGGCAAATTCCTACATGCGGCCTGGGGCGTGAAGCCCGTCACGCGGCGTGGGCGCGCAAGCGGGCGCAGCCAGGCGGTAGTTCGGCGCGCGTGCCCGGCTGAAGCCTGGGCCGGCCGATAACTCGGTGGAGGGGGCTGCCTGTGCCGCGCCGCAGCGTGCTCTAGCGCTCTATGCGTGCGTAGGCGCTGTGGTTGTGGATGGACTCGAAG
>CAZUKT010000266.1:0-6784 GCA_964620975.1 uncultured Rubrivivax sp.
GTCCATCGAGTCGAGCACCTGGGCTTCCATTTCGCGGTCGGAAAGTCCGCCGCAACGTTGAATGATGCGATCGGCCAGGGTGCTCTTGCCGTGGTCGATGTGGGCAATGATGGAGAAGTTGCGGATGTGGTTCATCGAACGTGATTGCAGCGCGGGCAAACCGCGTGGGGGCCGGTGGCGCGACGAAAAAGAGGCTCGGTGTGTCGGCCTGCAGCCGGGCGCGATGGGTGGCGCGCGAGACTAAAAAAAAGGCGCGTCCAAATGGGTGACGCGCCTTCCAACAGAACGTTTGGCAACTGCTTGTTGGGCACCCATTGTAGCCAAAAGCCCCAACCGGAAACCCGCGCCATTGCTTGATTTCCGGCCGTTGCAGCTTTCAGACAGGTCAACTTTATTCACAGCTTATCCACATGGTACTAACGATCCTGTGGGGACCTGTGGACACTTTGGCTTTGGGCACTTCAAACGGCTGAACCCGCCACCTCAGAGCGCGATTCTAGACGGCGACGAAAGTAATCCAGGGGCGCGGCGACTTGAAGTGAAAGGTCACTAACTTGTGTGTGACGACGGGGTGACAAATCCGGCCGCCCTCTCCATTCCGTGCAATGCATCAACCATGCCGCCAAATTCCATAATGCGGAAAAACCAGGCGCCGGAGTCAACTTGTCCGGCGCCTGGTTCATGGGCTTTGGTGGCGCAAAGCGCCCCGGTCTGGCCTATCGGGTCGGGCGGATCACCAGGTAGTTGGTCCATTCACCCCGCCGCACCAGCACGCTCACTGCCTTGGCTTTTTCTGCCTTGGTGGCCACAGCGGCAAACTGCTTGCTGTCGGCAATTTCGGCGTTGTCGATGGACAAGATCACGTCGCCCTCGCGCAGGCCGGCACGGGCCGCTGCACCGTCCACCGCATCCACACGCACACCACCGCGCACACGCAGTTCGCGCTTGAGCGCATCGGTCAGGTCAGACACCGTCACACCCAGCGAGCTCTTGGCGACCTGGGGCGCGCTGCCGCCGGGTTCGGCAGCCGCACGGCGCGTGGGGCGCTCGGCTTCGAACTCGGCGATGGACACACTCAGATCCTTGACGCCACCGCGGCGATAGACCTGCAGCGTGGCCTTGCTGCCTGGCTTCAGGCCACCCACGATGCGCGGCAGGTCACCCGACTTTTCGACCACCTTGCCATCGACCTTGACGATGATGTCGCCGGCCTCGACGCCCGCCTTTTCGGCCGGTTGGTCTTTCTCGACACCTGTCACCAACGCACCACGCGGCTGGCCCAAGCCGATGGATTCGGCCACTTCCTTGGTGACCTGGCCGATCTGCACACCAATGCGGCCGCGGATGACACGCCCGCTGGCGCGCAGTTGTTCGGCCACGCGTGTGGCCTCGTCAATGGGGATCGCAAAGCTGATGCCCATGAAGCCACCCGAGCGGCTGTAGATCTGCGAATTGATGCCCACCACTTCGCCGCGCAGGTTAAGCAGCGGGCCGCCCGAGTTGCCAGGGTTGATGGCGACGTCGGTTTGAATGAACGGCAGGTAGTCACCGGTGTCACGCTGCTTGGCGCTCACGATGCCGGCAGTGACGGTGTTTTCCAGACCAAAGGGCGAGCCGATGGCCATCACCCATTCGCCCACCTTGAGCCGGTTCACGTCGCCGATCTTCACAAACGGCAGGCCGGTGGCTTCTACCTTGACCACGGCCACGTCGGTGCGTTTGTCGGCACCCACGATGCGCGCCTTGAGTTCGCGCTTGTCGGTGAGCGTGACGATGACTTCTTCAGCCCCGTCCACCACATGGGCGTTGGTCATGATGAAGCCGTCTGCACTGAGGATGAAGCCCGAACCCACACCCCGCTGCTGCGGTTCTTCGTCACCACCACGCGGGTTGGCGCGTGGGTTGGGCCGGCCCGGCAGGGGGATGCCAAAGCGCCGGAAGAATTCTTCGACGTTGGGGTCCACCTCGCCCGCATGCGGTGAGCTGCCGCGCTTTTCAGTGGTGCGGATGTTGACCACCGAAGGCCCCACACGTTCCACCAATTCGGTGAAGTCGGGCAGTTGCACGGTCTGGGCGCGCACCGGCGGGGCGGCTACACAAACCGTGGCGGCCAGCAGCAGCGCCCCAAGGCCGGCGGCCATGCGGTGGCTGATGCCACGCGCGGTGCGTTGAACGTTGGGCTGGTGCAGCAGGTGCAAAGTGTTCATGCGTTTTGTGTGTAGGGAAGTCAACAGGTGAAGGACCACGGACTCTGAGCCGACTACGGCCGCCTTCGTTCCATGGTGTCTGCAAAAAGCCGCAGGGTGGCCGCCGGCACGTCACCCACCACGGTGACCCAATGCTCACCCCGGCGCAGCATCACCGTGGATGTGGCGCCTTGCTGCGCCTGCATCTCGGTGCCATGAAACTGCGGCTTGAAGGACTCGACAAACACGGACACGTGCGTCAGGCCGTCGGTGAACACCGCCTGCAGCACGGGCACTTCATCACCAGCGGTTTCCATGCCGCGTTTGACGCAGCCGGCGAGCTTGAAGCCCTGCACCGGGCGCGCCAGGACGAAGCCTTCGGCTTCTAGCGTGGTGCGTCGCTGTTGTGGGCGCACAGTGCGGTAGCCGTCCAGCTTGCGTGCTGCCTGCAGCACGGTTTCGGGCTGTGGCTTGACGCCGATCTCGATCTCCGAGAACGCCGTGGACTCCAGCACCGTGCGCGTGCGGTCGCCGGCCATCACGTCGGCCCGCAACATCAGCCCGGTGGCCTGGTCGGCCCACAGGCGTTGCGCATAGCGCAGGGCGTCACGGGGCTGCAAGAGCAGCACCGCAGCTTCGCGGCCGGCAATGCGCGCGGTGCCTTCACGCCTGAGTTCGTACTGCTCCAGGGCCTGCGGCTCCACCGACTGCGGTGTGGTGGACCAGGCAGCCAGCGTCTCGCGCTTTTCGATCACCGCCACGCGCGTCTGCGGCCACAGCGTGTGCACGGCATCGTTGTGGCGCACGATGTGCTGCTGCCGGCCGTCCAGCGATTCGACCCGTTCGTAGGTTTGCTCGCCCACGCAGTAATGCCACACCCGTGAACTGGACAAGGTACCTGCACCGCTGAAGACCAGTGTGCCGTGGTAGTTGGCCGTGCTGGCTGCGTTGTGGATGCGCGTGAGCCACTGCCTTGCCTCAACCAACGGGGCCGGGGCGGGCACGTCGGCGCCGGCCACGGACGGCACCATACACGCCAGCCACACCATGCAGGGCACCCAATGCCCCCGCCGCAGCGGGCCTGGCCGACCAGGCACCTGCACCGGCGTTGCCATCACCGGGTGGCGCCTGCGGGCATCACGGTGCCGATGGCTTCGACACGGCGCAACCCACCACCCGGCACGGCCACCGGCACACCGCCGCGCGCGGATTGGTGGGCACGCAGGTATTCATCAAGGCGCGGGTTGCGAATGACCGCGCCTTCACCCAAACGCGTGGCTGGCACTGCCGTTGCGCCATCGCCAACAAGCGTGAGTGCGGGGCTGGACGCCGCGGCCATGACGCCCCCTGCCGCATCGGCCGGCGGGCTCATGCGGGACACCACCATCACGCCCGCCACCACGATAAAGCCAGCCGCCACAGCGGCGGGCACCCGCCAAGCCAGGCGGTGCGGTTTGGCGGCTGCCGGGGCCAAGACCACCGGCTCGGCCACGAGCCTGACGCGAAGGCGGGCCAAGAAGGCCTCGTCGTGAGAAGGCCGCTGCGCCAGATCGCCCGAGCGCAGAACGTCACCAATCAAATGGTAGGCATGCCAGGTCTGGCGTGCCTTGGCGTCTTCGCGCCAAGCCTTGCAGCCCTGAGTCAATGCATCGGCCTGGCCATCCACCAAGGCCGACAAACTGGCGCGAAGGTCGTCTTGCAGCATGTCGTCAGGCCCAGAGGCGGGCGTCTTGCGCAAAGAATCGTTCATGGGCTCGGCAACTCGGGTTGTGGGGCAGTGCTCTGCGGTGCGGGACGCTTACCAGCGCTCGCCGTCGCGAGTGTCCAGCAGCGGACGCAGCCGGGTGGCAATGGCTTCACGGGCGCGAAAGATGCGCGAGCGCACCGTTCCGATGGGGCAGTTCATGACTTCGGCAATCTCTTCGTAGCTCAGGCCTTCAATCTCGCGCAAGGTGATGGCCTGCCGCAAGTCTTCAGACAGCGCCTCGATGGCGGCGTTGACGGCAGTGGCCACCTCTTTGCTGGCAAGCAAGGCTTCGGGTGTTTCGCCGTCGGTTAGTTCATTCTCTGCGCGTGAAGTTTCATCGGAATCTTCGTCGCTTCGGCCCGCGGATTCAAAAACCAGCGGGTCGCGCTTGAGGTCCATCAAGGCCTTCTTGGCTGTGTTCACCGCTATGCGGTACAGCCAGGTGTAGAAGGCACTGTCACCCCGAAACTGCGGCAGCGCACGGTAGGCGCGGATGAAGCTCTCCTGGGCGATGTCCTGCACCAGGTCCACGTCGCGCACCATGCGGCCGATGAGGCGCTCGATGCGGCGTTGGTACTTGACCACCAGCATCTCAAAGGCCCGCACGTCGCCGAGCTTGACTCGTTCAACCAGCAGGGCGTCGGTGTCTGGCTCAGACATTCATTCGGGCTTCGGGCTGGGGCTGGGAACATCGGCCTGTTGGGCCGCCGCACTGGCGCGGCAATATAGCGCGGCGCGCAAGGCATGCCATGCACCCGGTGGCGCCACTGCCGCCACAGCCACCCAGACAGGGCGGCCCGCAGTGGGCGGCTGCAGACGCAAGAGCAGCCAGGGGCCGAGGTCGATCATCACGGCCAGGCGGCCGCCCAGGCCGTCCACCTGCCAGGCTTGGCCATCCCAGGCCACAAGGGCGCTGTCGGCGGGCATCCGCCACGCGGCCAGCAAGGCGGCCGCAAGTGCTGTAGGCAAGGCCAGCCATGCTGTCACCCCTGCATGCCCAGCCACCCACAGGGCCAGCGCTGCTGCCGCAGCCGCCGGCGCGGCCACCAGCAGGCCGCGCCACGCCCACCCGCCGGTGCATCGCACACTGACGGGCGGCGCAGCGCGCACGGCTCAAAAGCGCCGGAAAACCAGCGTGCCGTTGGTGCCGCCGAAGCCGAAGTTGTTTTTCACGGCCACGTCGATCTTCATGGCCCGCGCTTCGTTGGCGCAGTAGTCCAGGTCGCACTCGGGATCCTGGTTGAAGATGTTGATGGTGGGCGGCGACACTTGGTGGTGCGTGGCCAACACGGTGAACACCGATTCGATACCGCCGGCACCACCCAGCAGGTGCCCCGTCATCGACTTGGTGGAATTGACCACCAGCTGTTTGGCGTGCTCACCATAGGCCAGCTTGATGGCGTTGGTCTCGTTCACGTCACCCAGCGGCGTGCTGGTGCCGTGCGCGTTGAGGTACTGCACCTCGGACGTGTTGATGCGCGCATTGCGCAGCGCCGCCAACATCGAGCGCTTGGGGCCGTCGACGCTGGGCGCCGTCATGTGGAAGGCATCTGCACCCATGCCAAAACCTATCAGTTCGGCATAGATGCGCGCACCACGCTTGCGGGCGTGTTCGTACTCTTCAAGCACCACCACACCGGCACCTTCACCAAGGACAAAACCGTCACGGTCTTTGTCCCAGGGGCGGGATGCGGTCTTGGGGTCGTCGTTGCGTGTGGACAGGGCGCGGGCTGATGCAAAACCGCCCAAGCCCAGCGGCGACACGGTGCTTTCTGCGCCGCCCGCCACCATCACGTCGACGTCGCCGTATTCGATCATGCGACCGGCTTCACCGATGCAATGCAAACCGGTGGTGCAGGCCGTCACGATGGCCATGTTGGGCCCCGTGAAACCGTACTTGATGGAGATGTGGCCCGAGATCATGTTGATGATCGAGGCGGGCACAAAAAACGGCGAGATGCGGCGTGGGCCGCGCTCGCGGTAGTCGTCTTGCGTGCGTTCGATCATCGGCAGGCCGCCGATGCCCGAACCCACCATCACGCCCACACGCTCGGCCGCGTCTTCGGTCAGCGCGTCACCATGCGGCAGCCCGGCATCCTGCACCGCCTGGATGGACGCCGCCATGCCGTAGTGGATGAAGGCATCCATGTGGCGGGCTTCTTTGCCGGGCATGTAGGCCTCGACATCAAAACCCTTCACTTCGCCTGCAATCTTGCAAGAGAAGGCCGAAGCGTCGAACTTGGTGATCAAGTCGATGCCACTGCGGCCCGCCAGGATGTTGTCCCAGCCCTCGGCCACCGTGTTGCCCACGGGGCTGATGAGGCCCAGTCCGGTGACGACGACGCGGCGCCTGCTCAGCATCTTGCGGTCAGGCCTTCTGGTGCGTCACCGCGTAGTCGATCGCCAACTGCACGGTGGTGATCTTCTCGGCTTCTTCGTCGGGGATCTCAATGCTGAACTCGTCTTCGAGTGCCATGACTAGCTCGACCATGTCGAGTGAATCGTCACCAAGGTCGGCCACGAAGGCCTTTTCGTTGGTGACGTCGGATTCAGGGACGCCGAGTTGTTCGGCAATGATCTTCTTGACTCGCGCTTCGATATCGCTCATGACTCCTCCAGGAGTGGGATCGGAAAAACAGCCCGGGATTCTACCGGCCGGGCGGGCACCGGGGTTCTGGCGAAAGCCAGAGGTTCAGTTCATGACCATGCCGCCGTTGACGTGCAGCTCTGATCCTGTGATGTAGCCGGCCTGCGCCGATGCCAAGAATGCCACCGCCTGCGCCACCTCTTCGGGCTGGCCCAGCCGGCCCAGCGGAATGCTTGAAAGCAGCGCCGTGCGGGCCGCTTCGGG
>CAZUKT010000267.1:0-1400 GCA_964620975.1 uncultured Rubrivivax sp.
TCACCCCGCCCGTGCCGCCGCCCCCGGCGACGGCGGCGCCCACCCCGGTGGTGGTGGCTGGCGTGGCCACTGCGGCGCCCATCGCCCCGCCCGCCGCACTGCGCACTGAAGGCCTGCCACCGCTGCCCGCCACCCTGGTGGCGCAGACCCAGCGCTACAACCAGGTCGTGGGACACGCCTTTGTAGACTGGCATCCCAGCCAACGTGAGATGCTGGTGCTGCATCGCCCACCGGGCACCAGCACGGCGCAACTCTTCCGCCTGCGTTCACCGGGCGGCGCGCTGGAGCCACTGACCAGCGGTGCCGACCGCGTGGCAGGCGCGCGCTGGGAGCCGCGTGACGGCCGCTACATCGTCTACGCCCGAGATGCCGGGGGCAACGAGGCCTACCAGCTCTACCGGCTCGACCCCGGCACCCTGGCGAGCACGCAGATCACGCCCGCCGACCAGCGCCACAGTCTGCTGGGCTGGGTCAAGTCACGATCGCTGGCGCTGGTGAGTTCGGTGCCGCTGGACAAGACAGCCGCCGCCGGCCGCCGCACCGAAGTCATCACCACCGTGCAACTGGTGGACCCGGCCAACCCGGCCACCCGCCGCACCCTGGCGGAACTGCCCGGCGGTGGCTGGTTTGGCGGTGAAGTGTCGCCAGACGAAAAGCAACTGGCCATGACACGTTATGTGTCGGCCACCGAGAGCGAGGTTTGGCTCATCGACATGGCCAACGGCCAGCGCCGCCGTGTGCTGCCCGCGCCCGGCGAGCCGCAGTGGGCCAGCCACCACGTGGGCGGCTGGTCGGCCGACGGCAAGTCGCTATTTTTTGGCAGTGACCGCGCGAGCGAATTTACCGAAGTGATGCGGCTGGACATCACACGCAGCACCATGAAACGCCTGACCGCGCAAACACCCTGGGACGTCGAACTGGGCAGCCTCAGCAGCGACGGCAGCACCGCCGCCGTGGTGGTCAACGTCGACGGCCGGGGCGAACTACGGCTGCTGGACACCAGCACCGGCGCCGTGCGCAGCCTGCCCAGCGGGGTGGCCTTGCCTGCGGGCAGCGTGACGCGCGGCGAATTCCACCCCAAGCTGGCCGAAGTGGCCCTGGTGGTGAACAGCACGCAGGCGCCGTCAGAAATCCACAGCCTTGATATGGCCAGCGGCAGCGTGGTGCCGTGGACCCGCGCCGTGGGCACCGAGGGCCTGAACCTGCACACGCTGCCAGCGCAGCAGATCGTGCGCTGGAAGAGCTTTGACGAGCGTGTCATCAGCGGTGTGCTGAGCCTGCCACCGGCGCGTTTTACCGGGCGGCGGCCGGTGGTGATGGTCATGCACGGCGGGCCCGAAGGCCAGTCCAGCCAGGGCTGGAACGGCCGCAGATAGCGCCATGTCCACCAACGCCGATCC
>CAZUKT010000267.1:1410-3646 GCA_964620975.1 uncultured Rubrivivax sp.
AACGTGCGTGGCTCGAGCGGCTACGGCAAGACCTTCATCAGCCTGGACAACGGCCGGCTGCGCGAGGACTCGGTCAAGGACATGGGCACGGCCATCGACTGGATCAGCACACAACCCAACCTGGACGCCGGCCGCGTGCTGGTGATGGGGGGCAGCTACGGCGGCTACATGGCGCTGGCGGCCAGCACCCGGCTGGCAGACCGCATTGCAGGTGCGGTGGCGTCGGTGGGCATCAGCAACTTTGTGAGCTTTCTGGAAAACACCGAAAGCTACCGCCGCGACCTGCGCCGTGTGGAATACGGCGACGAACGTGACCCGGCCATGCGCGCCTTCTTGCAAGAGATATCGCCGCTCACGCACGCCGCCAAGATCACCAAACCGCTGATGGTGGTGCAGGGCAAGAACGACCCGCGTGTGCCCTGGACCGAAAGCGAGCAGATCGTGCGCAGCCTGCAGGCGCGGGGCACACCCGTGTGGTACTTGCTGGCCAGCAACGAAGGCCACGGCTTTGCACGCCGGGAAAATTCTGACTTCTACTTCGCCGCGCTGGTGAAGTTTGTCGAGCAGACGCTCAAGCCTTGATGCGCCGGGATTTGCGCGCCGCGTTCAGCAGGCTAATGGTGCACGGGCGCTGGCGCTGGCGCCGCCAGCCGACACTTTGCTTGGGTCTTGCCGTGTGGCTGACGCTGGCGGGCTGTACCACGCCACCAGCGGCCACCGGCCTGGTGCTCGACAAGCCGGTGGTGCTGCTGGGCGAGGTGCACGACAACGCTGCCCAGCACGCGCTGCGCCTGCGGGCCTTTGAAGCCCTGCTTGCCACCGGCGCCCGCCCCGCACTGGCACTGGAGCAGTTTGACCGCCAGCACCAGGCCGCCATCGACCACGCCCTGGCGCAGAACCCCCGCCCCGATGCCGGCGCGCTGATCACCATTGCCCAGGGCGCCAAAGGCTGGGACTGGGCCTTCTACCGGCCCTTCATCGCACTGGCACTGCAACACCAGTTGCCCATCGTGGCCGCCAATGTGGGCCCGGCCGAAGCACGCAACGTCATGCGCGACGGCCTGGCCGCCCACGGCTTTGCGGCCGAGGTGCCGGCCGAGGTGCTGCAGACCCACAGCGAGCAGATCGTGGCCAGCCACTGCGGCATGGTCAAGGCGCCTGCTGCCGGCCGCATGGCGCTGGCCCAGGTGGCACGTGACCAGTTCATGGCCCGTGTACTGCAAGCCCACGCCGGGCGCGGCGTGGTGCTGCTGGCCGGCAACGGCCATGTGCGCACCGACGTGGGCGCGCCACGCTGGCTGGGCGCCGCCACCCGACAGCAGAGTGTGGCCATCGGTGTGCTGGAGAATGGCGACTCTGACACGCCCTACGACCGCTGGCTGCACACCCCGGTGCAAGCCCGGCCCGACCCCTGCGAGGGCATGCGCAAGAAGTGATGCAGACCTGGCCAGCCCCGTGGGCCACACCCGCCCCACCCGTGCCGCAGGGTGCGCTTGACCCGCAGCAGGCGCGCCACCGATGAACCCGCCCGCCGCCCCAACCTTGCCTGTGTCAGCGACCGTTACCGCGCCTGCTTCCGCGCCTGCTTCCGCGCCAGTGTCAGCGCCACTTTCGGCGCCGGTCTCGGCCTGCCCACCCACACCGCTTTCAGACGCCAGGCTGGGCCAGCTTGTCACCGTGGCCCGGGTGCAGGCCCCGGCCGGTGCGCCCGAATGGGCCGGTCAGTTGTGTGACCTGGGTTTTGTGCCGGGTGAGCCCGTGCAACTGATGGCACGTGGCCTGGGTGGTGACCCCCTGGTGGTGCGTGTGGGCCATTCCACCTACGCCCTGCGCCGCGCCGAGGCCGCCTGCGTTTGGATCGTCGGCGAGGAAACGCGCCATGCATGAGGCCGTGGTGCACGTCCACCCCGCCGGCCCCGTGCTGGCCCTGGTGGGCAACCCCAACTGCGGCAAGACGGCACTCTTCAACGCGCTCACCGGCAGCCGCCAGACGGTGGCCAATTACGCCGGTGTCACGGTAGAGCGCAAGGAAGGCCGCCTGCTCAGCGCCGCCGGCAAAGTGCTGCGCCTGCTGGACCTGCCCGGCACCTACAGCCTGCACCCCCGCAGCCCCGACGAACGTGTCACGCGTGACGTGCTCTACGGCCAGGCCAGCGGTGAAAAGCGCCCCGACCTGGTGGTGTGCGTGGTGGACGCCACCAACCTGCGGCGCAACCTGAAGCTTGTGCTGGCGGTG
>CAZUKT010000267.1:3656-6721 GCA_964620975.1 uncultured Rubrivivax sp.
TGCGCCGGCTGGGCCTGCCGGCACTGGTGGTGCTGAACATGGCCGACCTGGCCGAAGCGCGCGGCCTGGCCATCAGCCCCGAGGCCTTGTCGCGTGAACTGGGCCTGCCCGTGGTGCGCACCGTGGCCACCCGTGGCACCGGCACCGAAGCACTGCGTGCGCTGCTGGACGACGCCGCCACCTGGCGCCAGCACGGCCCGGCCAGTGCCGCCGCGCCCGACGACGACGCCGGTGACCACCACACCGTGAGCCAGATCCTGCAGCGTCTCGGCCTGGACGCCGCGCTGCCGCAGTTGGCCAGCGACCGCATCGACCGTGTCGTGCTGCACCCGCTGGCCGGCCCGGTGCTGCTGGCGCTGCTGCTGTTTCTGGTGTTCCAGGCTGTGTTTGCCTGGGCTGCCGCACCCATGGAAGCCATCAAGGCAGGCACCGAGGCCACGGGGGCTGCCATCAGCGCTGCACTGCCCGACCACGGCCTGTGGTTTTGGGTGAGCAGCCTGCTGGTGGACGGCGTGATCGCCGGCGCCGGCGGGGTGCTGGTGTTCCTGCCGCAGATCGTGATCCTGTTCTTCTTCATCCTGGTGCTTGAAGAATCAGGTTACCTGCCACGCGCCGCCTTCTTGCTGGACCGCTTGATGGGCGGCGTGGGCCTGAGCGGGCGTTCTTTCATCCCGCTGCTGTCGAGTTTTGCCTGCGCCATTCCGGGCATCATGGCCGCACGCACCATCGGCAACCCACGAGACCGGCTGGTGACCATCATGGTGGCGCCGCTCATGACCTGCTCGGCGCGGCTGCCGGTGTACGCGCTGCTCATCGGCGCCTTCATTCCGCAGCGCCAGGTGGCCGGTGGCTTTGAACTGCAGGGCCTGGTGCTGTTTGCGCTGTATGTGGCGGGCATCCTGGGCGCGCTGGTGGTGGCCTGGGTGCTCAAGCGGCTCACGGCACGGGGGCAGGTGCGGGCGCTGATGATGGAACTGCCCGCCTACCACTGGCCCACGGCACGCAACATCGCGCTCGGGCTGTGGCAACGGGTGCGCATCTTTCTGCGCCGCGTGGGTGGGGTGATCCTGGTGCTGACGGTGGCGCTGTGGGCGCTGGCCAGCTTTCCCACGCCACCCGCCGGCGCCACCGGTGCGGCCATCGAATACAGCCTGGCGGGGCAGATGGGCCACCTGCTGGCGCATGTCTTCGAGCCCATAGGCTTCAACTGGCAGATCAGCATTGCCCTGGTGCCGGGGCTGGCGGCGCGCGAGGTGCTGGTGTCGTCGCTGGGCACGGTGTACGCGCTGTCGGGCACCGCCAGTGACGCGGCCACGGCGCTGGTGCCCATCATTTCCAGCACCTGGACCATGGCCACGGCACTGTCACTGCTGGCCTGGTTTGTGTTTGCACCGCAGTGCATGTCCACGCTGGCCGCCGTTCGGCGTGAAACAGGTGGCTGGGCCATGCCGGCGGCCATGGCGCTGTACCTGTTTGTGCTGGCCTATGCGGCCTCGTTCATCACCTACCGGCTGGCACTGGCTGCTGGGCTCGGATAGGGCGGACCAGACGCCGCGAACGGGCGGCGGGAACGGTCAACCGCCCTGCACAGGGGGTGCCAGGGCCGCGTTCTGTGCCAGCCACTGCTGGCCCGCGCTGGCGTCACCTTGTTGGGGGTGAAAGTCATCCCGCAGATAACGCCGCCAAGGCCCAAGACCCAGGCGCACGAGCCCATGTTCACCCATCAACAGCGTCCACGCGCTGGACCAGGTGCCGGGCCGCCACCAGGTGCCGTCTTGCCACAGGTTGTGCAGGGTCTGGCGCGCCAGGTCGACGCTGAAGTGCCAGCTCACGACACGAAAGATGCGCTTGCGCCACACCGTATTGCCGCCGAGTGCCAGGTACAGGTCAAAGGCCGTGCTGCGGTGCTCGGACTCTTCGGCGCAATGCCACAGCCACAGGTCACGCAGGCGTGGCTCGGCGCCCTGCAGCACCTGCGGGTGCGCCAGCAAGTAATCGGCAAAGATGGCCGTCCAGTGCTCGGTGGCAGCGGTTACGGCCACCCAGTTGCGCGGGTCGACGCCTTCGAGCTTTGCGCTGCGCGCCACGATGCGGCCTTCCCAGTGGTTGACCAGGCCTTGCCGCGTCAGGTGCTCGTTGAACAGCCCGTGGATGCGCCGGTGCGTGGCTTCCTGCCCGATGAAGCCCTGCACCTCGCCGGCAAAACGCGCCTGCGCCTCGGGCGGCAGCGCCTTCATGCCCCGGCGTACGGCATCGATGAAAAACTGCTCGCCGGCCGGGAAGCTCATCGACAGCGCGTTGAAGAACGCGCTGCGGAAGGCATCACCCCCGTTCCAGTGGCGGGCAATGGGCGGCTTGAGGTCCACCAGCAGGCGGCGCACGGTCAGGTCAGTCATGGGCCGCAGTATCGCGCCACGGGCGGTGTCTGGCAGCGTGCCCCACGACATGCAGCCGTGGCGCAGCCACGGTTGCCGGGCGATGGCCACGCTACCTGCACATCGGCAAGGATTCCAGTCCAGGCAAGCGCATCAAACACGATCAGCCAAAGGCACGGCAGCTGAGGAGCCCCGTGAGCTTGCCTACCACCACGACGCCAACCGGCACATGGGGCGGCGCATAGGTTGTCGGTCCTTCGCCCATGATGTTCTTGAAGCAGGCCGTGGATTGCCAGGTCAGGAAGGCAGCACTGATGTAGGCCGCCAGATTGTTGGCCAGGACTTGCGGGCTGCCGTTGCTGGGGGCCAGGATGGTCGTCGCACGCAGGGGACGCGTGGCCGCTGCAGGCCTGAGTGCGCTTGACACATTGCCAGCCGCACTGGCGGCCGGAACCCTGAACACGCTCATCGCCTGCGCACTCTGGTGGGCCGCGCCACCTGCCGCCATGATTGCGGGTGCGTTGCCCAATGACATCGCGCCAGCCTCCTGCAGAGCTTGACGCAGTTGCTCGGCCAATTAGGCTGCAGCGAGCCGGTCGATGCCGCTGATGAGCCCCACATTCAGGTAGAGCGATGTCACGGGTGGCGCTGACGGCATTGGCGGCATGCAGGGGCAGGGGAAAACCAACG
>CAZUKT010000268.1:0-6715 GCA_964620975.1 uncultured Rubrivivax sp.
CGATCAGGAAGCGGTCCGGGAAGAACTGCCCCGTGAATTCGCCACCGACCATGCGCCGTGTATCGCTGTTGGCCCCGTCGCAGGCAATCACCCAATCGGCCTCGAGTTCGAAAGCGCCGTCCGGCGTTTCGACGGTCAGCACGGCATGGTCGCTCTCCTGACGCAATCCCACCAGCTTGTGCTTCCAGCGCAGGTCCACCTGCGGTGTCTGGCTACAGGCCTCGACCATGTACTCCTCAAGGTAGTACTGCTGCAGGTTGATCATGGCCGGCATCTTGTGGTGGGCCTCGGGCAGCAGGTCGAAGCGGTAGACCTGTTCATCCCTGAAGAAGACCTTGCCGACATTCCAGCTCACGCCTTTTTCAACCATGCGCTCGCCGATGCCGAGCCGATCCCAGATCTCCAGCGGGCGCTTGGCGTAACACACGGCGCGCGAGCCGATGCTGACGGTGTTGTTGTCGTCGAGCACCAGCGCTGTCATGCCACGCTTGGCGCATTCAAGTGCAGCGGTCAGACCGATCGGGCCGGCACCGATGATGACCACCGGGTGCCGCTTGACGATGCCGGCCTTCTGCTCGGCTGACTGGCGGTACTGGAACTCGGGGTACTGGTAAGTCTGCATCATGGTGGCGGCCTCTTCAGGTGTTGTCGCGCGCTGCTCCGCCGCTGCAGGTGGCGTGCTTGGCCCCCCGCACCTTGCATCCAGTAGCGCCGGCTCAGAGACCGAAAATGCGCTGCGCGTTGCCGTTCAGGATCTTGCGTGCGGTCTTCTGCGGCAGGGCCGAGACCCGTGCACGGCAGCCCACCATGTCGCCGATGTTGTGCGGGTAGTCCGAGCCGAACAGCAACTGGTCTGCCGAGCCGGCCGTGCGCAGGCACAACTCAAGTGCAGCTGGGTCGTACACCACGGTGTCGTAGTACAGCCGCTGCAGGTAGCTGCTGGGCTTGTCCTTGATGGCCGTGGCGCAGGCGGGGATCTTCTCGTGGCAGCGGTCCAGCCGCCCGGCCAAATAGGGCAGCGTGCCACCCCCGTGTGACGCGATGAGCTTGAGGCCCGGATAGGTGTCCAGGAAGCCGCTCAGGATCATGCGCGAGAAGGCCAGCGTGGTGTCGAACATGAACCCGATGGGGGGTACCAGGCCCCATTCGTCCAGGTGCATGTCCTGCAGGCCCTGGGGCGCCGTGGGGTGGACCAGCACCGGCAGCCCGCGCTGTTCGATGGCCTTCCAGATCGGTGCAAAAGCCGGGTCGGTGAGATCCTGCCCGGCGATATTGGCCAGCACCATGACACCCACGGCGCCTGCCCGCGTGGCACGCTCCAGTTCGGCCAAGGCGGCGTCGGCGTGCTGCCAGGGCAGCGAGGCAAACCAGCGGATGCGGTCCGGGCGCGCGCGCTGCTGCTCGGCCATGGAGTCGTTGACCATCTGCGCCACGCCCAGGCTGGTCTCCTGCGACCCCCAGTAGACGCTGGGGCAGGTCAGCGACACGATGGCCACGTCCACACGCGCCTCGTCCATGGCCTGAATGCGCAGGTCGTAGTCCCACATGCCGGGGAACAAGGTGGTGAAGGGTGCGCCCCACAGGTGGATGGTGTCCTGTCCGGCCGGGGTCTTCTTGACGGTGTACTTCTCGCCCCCGTGCTCACGCAGGGCCTCAATGTAGGCCAGCGGCATCATGTGGGTGTGGACGTCGATGACGGTCATGGGGTTTCCTGGTTCCAGAGCACGAATCCCGCACCGGTGCCGGTGCCGGCCTCGGAGCGGTAACAAGGTACGTAGTCGACGACCTGCGCACGCAGCGCCGAGGATTCCAGCGCGCCAGCGGTGGCAATCCAGTTCTTGCACTCCGACGTGCCCGACTGGAACCAGCTCTCGGGATGCCGGGCCAGCGATGCATGGTCACCCTGGGTCAGCGCGTCGAGAAAGCGGCGGTCGAAGTCCTCGTCGATCACGAAGTGGCTCAACCCTCCCGAACCGATGACGGCCACGCGCAGGTCCTGCGGCCACGCGGCAATGGCCTGCCCGATGCGCTGGCCCAACGCCAGGCAGCGTGCCGCCGTGGGCTGGTTGGGCGGGAAGAAGGTGTTGATGATCACCGGCACATTGGGCGGCACGTCGTCCCCCATCACGTTGCGGTAAACAAAGCCGTAGGCGTGCGGAATGCCGGTGCTGAAGCTGATGCGCTGGTCGGCTTCGCGCAGCCATTGCGACTGTGCGATGTCAAAGCCGGCGGCGCCGAGCGACTCGATCAGATGCCGGCCAAGCGCGGGGTGCCCAGGGTGCGTGAGCGGCTGCGCAGGGGCGTGACCGTGGTGGGCGATGTGGATGCCCGCGGGCTTGCGTTCGATCTGATCGGGGCGCGACGGCAGGTTCTGGATCTTGTCACCCCAGAACACCGTGAAGGCCGGCATCAGGTCTTCTACAAACAGCTCGTGCTGGTCGTTGCCGAAGATCACGGCCACATCGGGCTTGGCCTGCTGCCAGGCGGCGCTCAGCCGTGCCACCGCCGCGTTGGCTCGGGCATGGCGGCGCTCGCGCTCTTCGGGCACGGCCTGGGCGCCCAGGTCCTCAGCGGCACGCAGCGCACACAGGCCGGGCCAGTCGTAACACTGCCCTCGAAACCACAGGGCGCGGTTGCGACGATCGGCTTCCAGCCTTGCCGTCCACTCCTGCGGCGGTGTGTGCACCTGGGGGGTGTGGGCCAGTGCCATGCCCAGAACAATCTTGGCCATGGATGAGCCTCAGCCCGCCTTGGCGCGGTGAAAGGCCAGCAACTCGTCGATGCGCTGGACCATCGCGTCCTTGGGATAGTCCATGAAGAAGCCCACCGCACGCCGTACGGGGTCGCCCTGGTAGTAGCGCTCATAAAGCACCTGCCGGCCCGAGAAGGCCGATGTCGAGGCGTCAGCGGCCAGACGCATGAGCTGGATGCGATCCTTGGAGTTCTGGCCCGCACTGCCGAAGTACTGCTCGACCAAGTCGCCGATCTCGCCCTGGGTGTCGGCATACGAAGGCACGCCCACCAGTCCACCGGCACCGATGGCGCGCACGACGTCGATCATGCGGCCATAGCGTTCGAAGAAGTGCAACTGTGCAGTGTGCAACGGCCACTTGTTGGGTGCCCAGGTGCCGAAGGTCGTGGGGCTGGCCTTGCGCTCGGCCTGTGCCACCAGGGCCTGCTGCATCTCCACGAAGATCAGCAGTTCGGTCAGCATGCCCTGCACGTTGGGGAATGCATCCACTTTCACGCTGCGGGCCATGTAGACCGCCAGGGCGGCCATGAATTCGGCCTTGGCCATGGTGCGGCACATGGTCTGGTGCGTGTAGTGCTCGCTCAGGTAGGTGAGCTTGTAGATGCGATTGCACAACGCGGGATCGCGGTACACGAAGGCACGTTCCCAGGGCACGAACACGTTGTCGAAGATGACCACGGCGTCTCCCTCGTCAAACTGGTTGGACAGCGGGTTGTCCAGGTAGTGACCGGCACTGCCCGGCACCACCGAGGGCCGGCTGACCATGCGGATGCCGGGCGTGGCAATGGGCAAGGCAAAGGCGAAGGCGTAGTCCTCGCCCTTGCTGTCGTTGACCACCACCACCGAGGGCATGACCACGATCTCATTGGCCAACTGCGCCAGCGTGCCCACCCAGCGGCTGCCGTGCACATAAAAGCCCGCGTCGGTCTCCTTGACGATCTTCAGCGCAATGTCGTCCTTCTGCTCGAAGACCTGCTTGGAGCGGTCTACCTGCGGATTGACCTGCACGTGGGTCATGGTCAGGTCGTTGGCCTTCACGTGGGCGTGGTATGCGCGCACGTTGCCCGCAAACGCGCGCCCGCTGGCGCTGCCGTCGAAGATGCTGCTGGCGGCTGCCAGGGCGGTGATGCCCACGTTCATGAAGTCCGGCGTGCGCCCCAGCAGGCCGCAGGTCGCATCAGCGACCCGCTTCATGGCCCGGCCGCGCGCCTGCAGTTCTTCCAGCGTGCGTGGCTGCGCAAAGGAGCGGGCGATGCGCTCGCCGCTGTCGGGGTCCAGCACGGTCAGCACGTCCTGCGTATCGGCGGCGTGCTGCAGGTCATACAGGTCGGCCACGGTCTGCGCTGCGCCGCGAAAGGCCGCATCCTGGCCCACGTTGCGCACACGGCGCCCGTCGATGTGGATCTCGCGCTCGTCGCGCAAACTGTCCAGGTACTGCCGGCCTGTACGGATGCCCATGGTGCTGTCCTTTCCGAAGCGCTGCTTCTCTTGCCAAGATCGCCAGTGTCGCGATATGCGATTCACTGTTTCGATGCATGATACAAACCGAACGCTGCGTCGACCATGGAAAATCCGCAGCGCTAGGGAAAGTCTTAGACGGAGCCGATGATGCGTTTCGAAGTGCGCAATGAACCGGAGGACGTGCCTGCCCCGGCATCAGCACAAACCCGAAGCGGTGCCGTGCAGAGCGTCGAGGCCGCGTTGCGGCTTCTTGAACTGCTGGCGCAGACCGCAGGGCCGGTGCGAGTCAGCGACCTGGCCTCGCGGCTGGAACTGACCAAGCCACGTGTGTGCCGGCATCTGGCGACGCTCGAAGGCATGGGCCTGGCCCGTCGCGCGGGCCGTACCGGTTATACCTTTGGCCCGCGACTGACTCAGATGGCGCACTGCGTGTTGCGCGAGCGCACATTGAGCGAGTTGGCGCAGCCGGTGCTGGTGGCTTTGCGTGACGAGACGGGCCAGACAGTGACGCTTTCAGCCCCCACTGAAGACGGTGCGGTGGTGCTGAATTGCATTGAGAGCGAGCAGGCCACGTCGATCCGCGTCAGGCCCGGCACGGTGCTGCGTTATCCCTATTCGCCGGCTGCCCGACTGGCCATGGCCATGCGCGCATCGAACATCGGCTCGCTGCCAGACCTGGCAGCGGCTCAGCAGGCGCGGCAGCGCTGGCAAGACACAGGCGTTGACTACGAGATCGACACCCAACACACCGGGCTTGGGGGCGTTGCGGCGCCGGTGATTGCCGGCGAACAACTGCTGGGGCTGGTGTCGCTGGTGGTGCCCTCGAGGTTGCTGATGCCGCAGCCGCCGCAGGCTCTGGTGGCTGCATTGCTGCGAGCGGTGACTGCGATCCAGAAGTTTGTGAGTGCCTGAGGAGCACCGATGCACGTGCTGCACTGGTTGTCGTAAGGCTCTCGTTCAGCCTGGTCAGGCCCAGTATTCGGCTTCGATGCCGCGCACGCAGCGCTGCAGCGCGGCCACCATCGTGCGGTCGGGTTTGGGCTTGAACGACATGGAAGGTGCGACGATGGAAATCACCGCCAGCAGGTCGCCGCTTTCGCTGAGGATGGGGGCAGCCACGCCTCCCACGCCGCGCCCCGTGTCGATCTCGTATTCGGCACCGAATTCGGGCCAGTGCTTGAGCAAGGTCGATGTCGCACGGGCAGTGCCTCGCGTTTGCAGCGCGACCGACAGGCGCCCAGCGGGCGAGTGGGGGGATGGCAGGAAGCCTGCCACACGCACCGTGACGGCGGCTGTGTCGTGGCTTTCCACACAGGAGGTCACCACCGCGCCGTCGGGTGCCGGCAGGCTCAGGATCACGGTGAGGTTGACCGCGTTGCGCAGTGCCTCCATGTGGGGTTTGGCCAATTCGAGCAGGGTGCGGTCGTTCGCTGCGGCACGCCCCAGACGCATGAGTTTCCACCCGAAGGTGTAGCCCTCATGCTTGCCCTTGGCCACCAGGCCCAGCGACAGCAGGGTCTGCATGTGGCGCGAGACCCGGGCCTTGGTCAGGTTCAGTTGCCGAGCCAGTTCATTGACCCGCACCGAACCGTTGTTGTCGGCAATGCCTTCGAGGATTTGCAGTGCCACCTCCACGCTTTGCACGGTAGGCGACTTGCCAGGGGTGGCGGAGTCGGCATCGGAATCGTCTGGAGGTGGTGTATCTCGCACAGCGTGACTGTATCAGGCGCCACGGGAGCGCCAGTTTCGGCCAGCAGAACCAATTTGTCGCGTGTTACCGGGTGACTCCCGATCCGCGGCGGCTGAGCTAGTCACCTATGATGAGACAGTGTCGCGTTTAACGGGACACGCTGCGATTTCACACCCAGCGGCTGCCGGCACACGGTGCCCGCGCCGACGGCTGCCGCCATGACCACCCTGATCGACCCCGCCGAACTCCGCCAGGTACTGAGCACCTTCGTGACCGGTGTAACGGTCATCACCACCCGCGACGCAGACGGACTGCCGCAGGGCGTGACCGCCAACTCCTTCAACTCCGTGTCTCTGGACCCGCCACTGGTGCTGTGGAGCCAGGGCCTGCACGCACGCAGCTTTGCGGCCTTCCAGGGGGCTGAGCGTTTTGCCGTCAACATCCTGGCTGAGGATCAGATCGCCATTTCCACGCGCTTTGCCAAAGCGGGCGAGGACAAGTTCGGCCCCACCGCGACGCGTGAAGGTTTAGGTGGCGTGCCGCTGATCGAGGGCTGCGCGGCCCACCTCGAATGCCGCCGGGTGGCTGCTCACCCCGCGGGTGACCACATGATCTTCATTGGCCAGGTGGAACGCATTGCCCACGCTGGGCGCCGCCCGCTGGCCTTTGGGGGTGGCCGCTATCTCAGCGCGCAGCCGCACGACTTCGGCCGGCTCTCGTCTGGCGAGGCACACGCCAACCGCGTGCGTCTGCAGGCCGTGCGGCTGGCCACCCATGCCGCCGTGGAACTGTCCGCGCAACTGGACGAGACC
>CAZUKT010000269.1:0-1037 GCA_964620975.1 uncultured Rubrivivax sp.
GCAATTGCTCGGTGCGGGTCTGGATGTGTTTGCGTTCAGCTTCCAGCGCGCTGTAGGCGGCAACGTCGAGGTAGGGTTGGGGATTCTTGCGGCGCTGCAGTTGCGCCACCACGGCGCTCAGGTCACGGCGCAGGAGGTTGATGTCGAGCATGGGGATCCTTCAAGAATGATGCTGATGATGTGCAAACGGCGCCGCTGGGGGCGCCGTCGTCGTGTGGGTTGCACACGGCGTCACGATCGGGATGACGAGACCTCGCTCATGCTGCGGTCACCCAGCCCACGAGGCAGCGGAAAGTGCACGTTTTCGACCACACCATGCATTTTGCGGATGGTGGTGGCGCCGTACTCGCGCAGCCGAGTGATCACGGCCTGCACCAGCACGTCGGGCGCCGAAGCGCCGGCCGTCAAGCCCACGCGGCGCCTGCCGTCAAACCAGGCGCGCTGGATGTCGTCGGCACCTTCCACCATGTAGGCCTGCGCACCCAGACGCTGGGCCAACTCGCGCAGCCGATTGCTGTTGCTGCTGGTGGGGCTGCCCACCACGATGACCACGTCCACTCCCGGCGCCATCAGCTTGACAGCGTCTTGCCGGTTTTGCGTGGCGTAGCAGATGTCCTGCCTTTTGGGCTCACGCACATGAGGAAAGCACCGCTTTACTTCGGCCAAGATGACAGCCGCGTCGTCCACGCTGAGCGTGGTTTGCGTCACCACCGCCAACTTGTGGCCCTGCGGCTTGACTTGGGCCACTTCGTCGGCCTCTTCCACCAGGTAGATGCCTTCGCTAAGCTGGCCCATGGTGCCTTCAACTTCGGGGTGGCCCTTGTGGCCAATCATGATGAATTCATAGCCCTCTTTGGCCAGTTTGGCCACTTCAACGTGTACCTTGGTGACGAGCGGGCAGGTGGCATCAAAGACCTGGAAACCACGCTGCGACGCCTCGACGCGCACCGCCTTGCTCACCCCATGCGCGCTGAACACCAGCGTGGCACCCGGTGGCACGTCGGCCAGGTCTTCAATGAAGATGGCGCCCTTGTCTT
>CAZUKT010000269.1:1047-4568 GCA_964620975.1 uncultured Rubrivivax sp.
GCGCCAAAGCGCTTGAGCGCGCGTTCGACGATTTCGATGGCACGGTCCACGCCCGCGCAAAAGCCACGCGGTTCGGCCAGCAAGACTTCGTCAAGCGACATGGTCAGAGCACTCCGAGCAATAACACCTCAAAGCGCAGCGCCTGGCCGGCCAAGGGGTGGTTGAAATCAAAGAGCAGCCAATCGGGGCCAGTTTCGCGCACCACACCGGCGTAGCCGGCCTGGCCGTTGGGCGTGGGAAAGTGAACCACATCACCGGGGCCATAGGTGGCGTCGGGGTCGCCCATCTCGTGCAGCAGGCTGAGCTTCACGCGTTGCAGGAGATCGGGGTTGCGCTCGCCAAAGGCCGCGCCAGCGGGCAGGTCAAAGCTCTGGTGTGCGCCTTCGGGCAGGCCGATCAGATGCGCTTCAATGGCCGGCGCCAATTGGCCGGTGCCCAACGACAGCGTCGCAGGCTTGTCGCTGAAGGTGTTGACCACGTCGGCGCCATCGGGCCCGGCCAAGCGGTAGTGCAAGGTCAAGAATGATCCTGGCTGGACGAGCGGAGCGTGGGCTGTCACGGTGCGTGTTTCGAAGGGCTTGGGGTGTCGAATAGACTGGCTCGGATTCTACCGGGGCACCCCATTGCCGCCCTGCCAAGCCAGCGATCGCCCTGATCGTCCCAGCCGCCCCACGCCGCCGCCTATGAAAGACCTGCCCGCCGACCAGCGCCCGCGTGAAAAGCTCCTGGCACGCGGTGCCGCCGCGCTGACTGACGCCGAGTTGCTGGCATTGCTGCTGCGCACAGGCTACAAGGGCCACGGTGTCCTGGCCCTGGCCGCCGACGTGTTGCGCGACGGTGGCTTTGCAGCGCTGCTGCAGGCCACGCCCGACATGCTCAAGCGCATCAAGGGCCTGGGCCCGGCCAAGCGTGCCGAGTTGCTGGCGGTGATGGAAATGGCACGCCGTGCGCTGGCGCAGCAGATGCAGACCTCACCGGTGTTTGACAGCCCGGCACGTGTCAAGGACTACCTGGCTTTGCACTTGGCGGGGCGCACGCAGGAGGTGTTTTCGGTGCTCTTTCTGGACGCGCAGCATCGGTTGCTGAAGCTTGAAGACTTGTTCTTCGGCACGTTGACGCAGACGTCGGTCTACCCGCGTGAGGTCGTCAAGCGTGCCTTGGCCCTGAACGCGGGCGCCGTTGTGCTGGCACACAACCACCCCTCCGGTCTGGCCGAACCGTCGCGCGCCGATGAATACCTGACGCAGACGCTCATGAGCGCGCTCAAGCTGGTGGACGTGCGCGTGCTGGACCACCTGGTGGTGGGCCAGGGCCAAGTGGTGTCGATGGCCGAGCGGGGGTTGATCTGAAACTGCGCGCCATCAAGCTGCGTGACGCCAGGCGCGACACGCGCGAATCGCGTTTGCGCGGACTGGCCGAGCTGGCTTCGATGCGCGAAGCCTTGCGCGAACAATCGCGCCTGGCCGCCGAGCGTGCAGCGGCTGAGCGAGCCACCCATGCCGCTGCGTTGCGTGCACAGCGGCTCTTCGCCGACGCCGTGGGCCCGGTCACCGTGCTGCGGCACCATGGCCGTGTGCTGCCAAGCCTGCCGCGCCCCGAGCCCCTGCCCCGCCAACGCGAGGCCGACGAAAAGGCCGCGCTGCTGGAAGCGCTGTCGGACGAAGCGGACGTGGAATCGCTGCTGCTCACCGACGACGGCCTGAGCTTCAGGCGCGACGGCGTGGGCCCCGAGGTGGTGACCCGATTGCGGCGTGGGCACTGGTCCATACAGGGCCAGCTCGACCTGCACGGGTTGCGCCGCGACGAAGCGCGCGACGCGCTGGCCGGTTTCATGCGCGAATCCGCCCAGCGCGGCTGGCGTTGCCTGCGTGTGGTGCATGGCAAAGGCCACGGCTCGCCGGGGCGCGAACCTGTGCTCAAGGCCAAGGTGCAGCGCTGGTTGGGGCAGCACGGCAACGTGCTGGCGTTTGCGCAGGCCAGCGGGCCGCAGGGCGGCGCCGGTGCGCTGATTGTTTTACTTCGGGGCTGACAGGGCTGACGGCGCTGACGGGGCCGGTGCGGGCAGTGACGCAGGAGCGGAAGGTGCCAAAGGGGCCGCAGCAGCCGCCGCCGCCGGCGCACGATTGCAGCGGACTTGGCGCTCAAACCAGTACACCACGTTGCCCGCCAGCGCGATGCTGCCCGACACGACGGCCGACGCGGCCGTCACTGCACCCGCCGCCGTGAGCATGGCCAGGCAGCCGTCGCCCTGGCAGCGCTGGAAGCCACCCACCACGGCCGTCTCCAACGTCATCTGCCGCGTCAGGATGCGGCAGTCGGGGTCGTAGACCTCACGTGTCTGTGGCACCACCACGCAGCCTGCCAGTGCCACGGCCGCAGTCGCGGCCGCCACCCGTGCCCAGGGCAGGCCGCGCCTTGCGTTGCGCCAAGTGTGTTGCAGCTTCATCGGTTGCGCATCCAGTCTGCCGTGCCAAAGAAGGATTGAGCCAGTCGTTGCGCCAGTTCGGTGTCCACACCTTGTTCGTCCATGGCCTGCATCATGCAAGCCATCCATTGGTCACGCTCCTTGATGCCAATGGCATAGGGCATGTGGCGTGCACGCAGCCGCGGGTGGCCAAAGCGGTCGGTGTAAAGGTTGGGGCCTCCCAGCCAGCCACACAAGAACCAGTGCAGCTTGTCGCGCGAGCCGTCCAGCGGCGTGGGATGCAGCGCTCGCAAGTCGGCAAAGGCCGGCTCCAGTTCCATCAGGTCATAGAAGCGGTCAACCAAACTGCGTACGGCGGGCTCGCCGCCCAGGCGGGCATAGGGTGACGGGGGTGCTGCGGGCGATTCGGGTGTTTCAGGGGTGGCAGGCGCCGGGGTATTGGAAGCCATCACCCTACCCATCAGGCCAGCATGCGGGTTGCAATGGCCCGCATGGCCGTGGCGGCAGGCGCGCCGGGCATGGCTTCCAGCAGCAACTGCCTGCGCTGCACGCAGTCACGCACGGCCGCGTCAGAGGGGATGTCACCGACCAGTTCAATCTGCATGGGGCTGTCCAGCCCAGGGTTGACGAACCTGTCCACCACCTGCTGCAGTTGCTGGCGCACGGCACGGCCCTCGCCCAGACGCCGTGTCTGGTTGACGATGAGTTGGATCTTGCGCCGGCCCTGCGTGGTGGCCAACACCTTGACGGTGGCGTAGGCGTCGGTCAGCGAGGTGGGCTCGGGCGTGGCCACCACCAGCACCTGGCCGGCCAGGCCCACGGTGTAAAGCACGACGTCAGAGATGCCTGCGCCCGTATCCAGCAGTACGTGGTCAAACTTGGGCTCGACTTCGGTGATGACACGGTGCAGTTGGTCGCGCACCTCGGGCGTCATGCGCGAATATTCCACCATGCCCGAGCCCGCCAGCAGCACCGAAAACCCACCCGGCGCGGGCAGAATGGCGTCGGCCAGCGTGCTCTTGCCGGTGAATACGTCGTGCAAGGTGATCGTGAGCACCGGGTCGGCCGCAGTCAGGTCGAAGGAAAGCAGGCCGAA
>CAZUKT010000269.1:4578-5342 GCA_964620975.1 uncultured Rubrivivax sp.
AGTCCCAGGTCGGCGTCCAGCACCAGCACACGGCGGCCGGTGCGCGCCAGCGCTGCAGCAAGGTTGGCCGACACAAAAGTCTTGCCCACGCCACCTTTGCCACTGGTGACGGCGATGATCTTGGCCGAGACGGGCTGCACAGAGGCTGTCATTCGTGGTCCTGGAACTGGAAGGTCTCAAAGAGCAGCCGCTTTTCTTCGTTGCTGACCACTGACAAAGCCGTGGGTTCCAGACGCACCAGATTGCGCCCCTGCGCCTTGGCCAGGTAGAGCTGCTGGTCGGCGCGCTCAAGCCACAGTGCCGGGGTGGACCGCACCCACTGCGGCGCAAACGCACCACCCACGCTGACCGTGACAGCAACCTGCTGCCCGCTGGGCCCCAGCGTCACGGGCATGTGCTCCACGCGGCGGCGCACACGCTCAGCCACGGTTTCGCCGAAGGCGGCGGCGCAGTTGGGCAGGATGATGGCGAATTCTTCACCGCCCACCCGCGCCACCAGGTCCATGGGGCGCACGCTGTCCACCAGCGCCTGCGCCACCGACTTGATGACCTGGTCACCCGCCGCATGGCCCCAGGTGTCATTGACGCGTTTGAAGTGGTCGATGTCCAGCGCCAACAGCAGCGCCGGCTCGCCGCTGCGCGCCACGCGGTCGACTTCGCGGCCCAGCGCCAGCTCAAAGGCACGGCGGTTGGCCAAGCCGGTCAGCGCGTCGCGGCTGGACAACTCGACCAATGCGCTGATGAGATGCTCTGTCCACCCCGGG
>CAZUKT010000269.1:5352-6704 GCA_964620975.1 uncultured Rubrivivax sp.
GGCTGCCCGGCCGGGGCAGCCTGACCCGACAAAGCCAGCAACTGCAACGCACTTTCATATTGCGCAGCAATGGCGCCAAGGGTGCGCGGAGACGGGGTGGAATCCAAGTGGCTTGGGGCCGGCAGGCGCCAGCCAATGTCGCCCGGGAGGCGATGGGGCACAGTCTATCAGTGGCACCCGGCCCGGCCAGCGTCCGAAATGGCCGGTTTGTGCACCCCATATCCACGCATTGCCGCAGGCGCTGAAACCCACACTGGGCTCCACCGCCGAACACCGGCCCGCCACGTCCTGCCCCATGTCCGCATTTGCCGTGCCTGCCAGCCCCGTCACCGAGCAAGAGTTCACGCTCACGCCAGCCGACTTTGAACGTGTGCGCAAGCTGATCTACCAGCATGCAGGCATCAGCCTTCACGCAGGCAAACAGGCCATGGTCTACAGCCGCCTCTCGCGTCGGCTGCGCGAAACCCGCTTTGGCAGCTTTGCAGACTACCTGGGCTGGCTCGAGCGCACCACGGGCGCAGAGGCTGAAACCGAGTGGCAGGAGTTCATCAATTGCCTCACCACCAACCTGACCGCGTTCTTCCGCGAAGAGCACCACTTTCATGCGCTGGTGGAAGACCTGCACGCGCGCGCCTCGCGGCCCATGCGCATCTGGTGCAGCGCCGCTTCTACCGGCGAGGAGCCCTACTCGCTGGCCATGACCGTGATAGAGACACTGGGCGTTTCAGCCCAGGTCAAGATCATCTGCAGTGACATCGACACCAAGGTGCTGGCCACCGCGCAACGTGGTGTGTACGGCGCCGAAGCGCGCGGCCTGAGCCCCGAGCGGCTCAAGCGCCATTTCATGCGGGGCACAGGCGCCAACAGCGGGCACATCCGCGCCAAGCCCGAGTTGTCGCGTTTGCTCGAATTCCGCACTTTCAACCTCATGAGCCCCAGTTGGAGCAGCCTGGGTGAAGGCTTTGATCTGGTGTTCTGCCGCAACGTGATGATCTACTTTGACGCCCCTACGCAGCGCAAGGTGCTGGAGCACATGCACGGCTGCATCAAGCCGGGCGGGCTGCTGTACGTGGGCCACTCAGAGAACTTCACCGAATCGCGTGACTTGTTCCGCCTGCGTGGCAAGACCATCTACGAGAGGGTGTGACGGGGAGTGGTGCCGCTAAAGCCATCCTGCCGCCTTGCCGATAAGTGCAGGAATGACCTTCATGCAGACAGCCTACCCCCGCAGCGGGCCCAACGCCACGCTGCCGCCCGCCGGCCGGGCTGCGGCCCCATCGCGGCTGGAGCGGCTCAAGTCGCAGACCCGCAAGTCGGGTGAAGCGTCCTTCTTCTTCTACGACGCGCATTTC
>CAZUKT010000270.1:0-6701 GCA_964620975.1 uncultured Rubrivivax sp.
GGTGCCAGATCGAGAAGCGGAAGGTCTGGCGAGCCAGGGCGTCGGAGTAGTTGCGCCAGAGCCTGAAGGCGTAGGCCACGAACATCGCGCCCAGCACCACGGCCGCTGCGAGATAGATCACACCGCTGAAGCGGAACACCCAGGGCAGCAGCGTGGCCGCGAACAGCACCAGCGTGTACAGCAGCACCTGCAGCTTGGTGAAGTCGGCGCCGTGGGTCACCGGCAGCATGGGCAGGCCGGCGCGCCGGTAGTCTTCGACGCGGTACAGCGCCAGCGCCCAGAAGTGCGGCGGCGTCCACAGGAAGATGATCAGGCACAGGATCAGCGCCTCGTGCCCCACGTCACCCCGCATCGCTGCCCAGCCCAGCACCGGCGGCATGGCACCGCTGGCACCGCCAATGACGATGTTCTGCGGCGTCAGCGGCTTGAGCACCACGGTGTAGACGACGGCATAGCCCACGAACGTGGCAAAGGTCAGCCACATGGTCAAGGGGTTGACCCACCAGTACAAAACCGCACTGCCCAGTGCGCACAGCAGGGCCGAGAAGCTGAACGTCTGCGCCGAACTCAGCGTGCCCTTGGCGCTGGGGCGCCAGGCGGTGCGCGCCATGCGGCGGTCAATCTGCTGCTCCACCAGGCAGTTGAAGGCCGCCGCCGCGCTGGCCACCAGCCAGATGCCGACCGTGCCCGCAAGCGCCAGTTGCCAGTCGGGCAGGCCAGGTTGTGCCAACAGCATGCCGATGAGTGCGCAGAACACGATGAGTTGCACCACGCGCGGTTTGGTCAACGCATAAAACTGCGACCAGCGAGTGGCAAAGGACACCGGGGCGGCAAGGGTCTGGGAGGTCTGGGTCATGAGAGCGGCCGATTCTAGGCAGGCAAGGCTTGGCGCGCGGGGACCGTGACCCTGGTGCGATGTGCTGCGCGTGCCAAAAGCAGCGTCATCACCAGCACCAGGGCGGCCGCGCCTGCCGAATGCGCCAAGGCCGCGACCAGCGGCCAGCCCAGCACCACATTGGACAATCCGCTCGCCAGTTGCGCCAGCAACAGCATGGCCAGGGCGGCGCCAAAGCGCCGCAGCGTGGGCTCAAGCTGCTGCCAAAGCGCCCAAGACAGGACGAGCGTGGCCAGCGTCGCCACCACGGCGAACAGCCGGTGCGCCATGTGGATGGCCACCAGCGCTTCAAACGGCAAGCTGCCGCCTTGGCCAGCCAGGCCCAGCCCGCGCAGCAACACAAAGCCGCTGGCAAAGTCCATGTCAGGCCACCACTGGCCGTTGCAGGCCGGGAAGCCGGTGCACGCCAGCACGGCGTAATTGGTGCTGACCCATCCCCCAAGCGCCATCTGCACCAGCAGGCAAGCAAACACCAGCCACGCAGCGCGCCGCAGCCCCATCGCCATGGGCACCGGACGGCGCAGCAGCGCTGCGTGCTGCACGGCCAGCATGGCCAGCAACACCAGGCCGCCAAGCAGGTGCAGCGTGACGACGGCCGGGTAGAGCTTGAGCGTGACCGTGTACTTGCCAAACAGCCCTTGCACCAGCACCCACACCAGCGTCAGCGTGGGCCACCAGGCCGAAAGCGGCAAGGCCTGCACGGTGGCGCCGGCTTGGCGCCACTTCAGCTGCCAACTCACAGTGGTCATCACCAGGATCAACACCCCCACGGTCATGGCCAGGTAGCGGTGGATCATCTCGATCCATGCCTTGGACCACGTCACCGGGCCACTGGGCAGTGCGGTTTGCGCGGCATGGATTTCTTCACGTGCGCCCAGGGGGCTGGCCTGGCCGTAGCATCCCGGCCAGTCGGGGCAGCCCAGGCCCGAGTCCGACAGCCGCGTGAAGGCGCCAAAGACGATGAGGTCAAAGGTCAGGAACAGAGTCAATGCAGTCAGTGCAGCCAGCCGCGCCGGGCTGTCAGCGCCACGCTGGCGCAGCCAGACCCAGCTCAGTGGCAACAACGCAATCACGGCGGCCAGCAGGGCCAGGCGGGCGATGGGCGCAAAGTCCACGAGCGGCTGCGCGTTCATGGCGTGCTCATGCTTGAGGCCCTTGTGCGCAGCACACGGCACGGAGGCAGCGTGTCATTTCAGCGCCCCGGCGTGTCCCACGAAGCCGAGGCGCGCAGCACCCGCTCCAGGTCTCGCTTGACCCGCCCCGGTTCGGGCGTGGGCGGGATGCGCATCATCCATTCGCCCATCGGGTCTACCAGATAGAGGTGGTCTTCAAGGGCCTGGCCGTCGGCCGGCACCAGCCAGCGTGCCAGGGCTTCGCGGTCTACCCGCAAGGCCTGCAGCGGGGCAACACCGCCAAGCCCTGCCGCCAGCGGCGCCGGCAGTGCGCCGGCATCGGTAATGAACCACACCTTGTCCAGGCGGTCACGTTCACGGCCCAGCATTTCGCGCAACTGGCGCTGCATGTACAGGCGCTGCTCGCAGGCATTGCCACAGGCCGCTGGCCCCACAGCCACCAGCAACCACTGGCCGCGCAAGCTGCGTGCCGGCACCGGGGCATCGTCCAGGTTCCGCAATGCCAGGTCGGGCAAGCCGCGCGTGGGCAGGATCAGGGTGCTGTAGTTGGTGCGGCCCTCGGGCCGGATAACGAAGTAGGTGACGTACGACGCCACCACCGGTGCGGCACACACGGCCAGCACCAGCAGCATCTTCACGCGGCCACTCAGGGTGCGCCGGCGCTGCGCTTGCACGGGGTCGGCCAGGTCGGGGGCGGCCACGCTGTGCACCGTCAAGGCCAGCGGCTCAAGCGGCATGTGCACGGCCGGTGCGTCGGGGACGGACGATTTGGAACCAGACATAGAGGCCTAGGATCAAGGCGCAAAGCGCAAACCACTGGAAGGCGTAGCCGTAGTGCTTTTGCACGTCGGCGGCGGGCTCGGGCCACTGGCGCAGCAGACCGTCTTGCGGCGGCTTGGGGCCGTCTTCTTGCACGACAGCCCATGGGCGCAGGGGCAACGCGGTTTCGCGCGTGAAACTGTCAATCGCCAGATTTTGCCGGATCGCGCCCTGGCCTGCTTCACCCAGCTCATACAACCTGGCCAGGGCAGGCACCATGCGGCCATGCACCACCACCGGCCCGGTGGGCATGGGTGGCGCGGCGATGCGGGTGCGATCAGCCTGATCCCGCGGCAGCCAGCCACGCTGCACGAGCACGGCGCTGCCATCGTCCAGGCGCAGCGGTGTCACGGCATAAAAGCCAGTGCGGCCGATCATGGGCCGGTTGTCGAGGTAGACCGTGTGCTCTGGGATCCAACGCCCGGACAACACCACGGCACGCTGCCACTGCGCACGCGCGCCGGCAGCGTCAGCGGGCAGTGCGCCTGCAGCCAGGGCCGGCAGCGCACGTTGCGCCATCAATTCGGTTTGCAGGCGCACCTTTGTGGCGGCACGGTCCAGTTGCCACACACCCAGGCGTGCCGTGCCTGCAGCCGCCAGCACGGCAGCCACCAACAGCACCCAGGCAGGATGCTTCAGGCGCATGGCTGGCCGCAGGGATAATCAAGCGCCATGAAAACCGTGATGGTGTTGATGATGGTGGCCGTTTTGCTGGCCTTGGGCGGCGCGGGGGTGTTCATGCTGCGCAAACCAGGCGCTGCTGACAAACGCAGCAAGGGCATGGCGCGTGCGTTGGCACTGCGGGTGGCGCTGTCGGTGGGCCTGTTCTTGTTCATCTTGCTCGGCTGGGCCATGGGTTGGGTGCATCCGACCGGCTTGCCCACCGGCGGTTGATGCGGGGTTTGGCCACACCAGCCGCCCGTCATGGCGCGCCCGGCGCGGCCAGCGCAGCGTGCACACGGCGGGCCACACGCAAGGCCCCGGTGTCGGAGAGGTGGTCGGTGTAGCTGTACATCGAGCGGCCCTGCTGCACCACGGCGCAGGTTTGGGCGTCACAAAGATCATCGGTCGGGTCAATGACGAGCAGCGCCGGGTGCGCAGCCTTCAATTCCTGCACGACACGCAGCATGGGCTGAAGGTACTGCAGATGGGCCGCACGGGCCACACTGCACAAGCCGGGTTTCCGCTCGGCCCGGTACTCCAGCGGGCGCGTGAAACACAGGGTGTTGAAGAACTTGTCTTCAGTGATGATGCGCGGGATGCTGATAAGCACGGCCACCTGCCGGCCCTGCGCCAGCAAGCGCGCCACCAGCGGCGCAAGCTGTGACTGGCTCGTCGCCGGCCCCGCGGCGTCGATGGCGCGGCCAGCCAGCACCAGCAACACCGTCTTCACCCCAGGCTGCGCCTGCAGTGCCTGCGTCACGGCCTGCGCCGTGCGCTCGCAGTCGGAGCCGGGTGCGCCGCCTTCGGCCCAGGCAGGCAGGCAGTTGGGCCCCTTGCCACCCACCAGCGCCCAATGATGCGTGTTGGACGGGCTTGCCACGACGCCCGGGTACAGCGACGCCGCGTGGCTGTCGCCCCACAGCAGCGCGTCGGGCTGCGGGCCCTTCATGGCGTCGCAGAAGCGTGCCTGCGCGGCGGCCTCGGGGGCAAGCAGGCATGCGCCCTTGGCCGTCAGCCCGCGCGACACCTGGCCCGACACCACGCTGTCAACGCCTTGTTTGTTCAGGCCACGTTGCTGCCAGCCCTGGCTGAGGTACAGGGCCACGGCTACCGCCATCACGGCCAGCATCGCACCCCCCAGGGCCCAAGGCGTGTGCGGACTGGCGTGAAAGCGCAGCGGCTTTTCAACCCACCGGTACGTGGCCACCGACAGCCCCACCGTGGCCAAGACGATGCCCGCTATGAGCGGGGCATCAGCCGGCTCACCCGTGGAGCTGTAGCGCGCCAGGCTGATCAGCGGCCAGTGCCACAGATACATCGGGTAACTGATGAGGCCCACGCGTGCCAGCCAAGCCTGGCCCAGGGTCAGGCGGGCCAGCCGCGTGTGCAGCGTTGCCACCAGGCCCACGCCGGCCAACACGGGTGCCAGACTGGCCCAACCGGGGAAGACCGTGCCGGCGGGCAGCGCCAGCAGGAAAGCCGCAAGCACGGCCAGGCTGATGGCTGCTACCACCTCGGCCGCGCTGCGGTGTGCAAACCTGGGCGCCAACCGCAGTGGGTGGTGCTGAAGGTACGCCACCAGGGCACCGGCCAGGAGTTCCCAGAACCGCGTGAAGGGCAGGTAGAAATTGGCTGTGGCGTGGCTGCCGGCCAGCCAAAGGCAGGCGGCCAGCGACGCTGCCAGCGCCACCAGCGTGGCCGGCAAGAAAATGCGGCGCCGCAGACACAGGGCCAGGAACACCGGCCACACCAGGTAGAACTGCTCTTCGATGCCCAGCGACCACAGGTGCAGCGTGGGGTTGAAGTCGGAGACCGGGTCGAAGTAGTTGCGCTGCGTGATGGCAAACACGTTGGCCAGGAAGAGCCCGGCCCAGAACACGCCTTCGCTCAGCCGTTTCAGCTCGGGGGCAAAGAGGTTGACGCACCCCAGCACCAATATCGCCGCAAACACCACCAGCAGCGCCGGAAAGATGCGCCGGATGCGTTTGCGATAGAAGCCTGCCAGGCTGTAGCGCTGCGCCGCGATGTCCTGCAACAGGATGCGGCTGATGATGTAGCCCGAGATCGTGAAGAACAGGTCCACGCCCACAAAGCCGCCCGGCAATTGCTGCGGAAACAGGTGGAAAGCAATCACCGCAACCACGGCCACGCCACGCAGGCCGTCCAGCGATGCAATGTGCGGCTGCGTGCTCACGACCGAGTGGGTCTCCACAAACGGCAACGCCGCTCAAGGGCGGCGTTGCCAGATGAGGCGCTGACGCTTATAGCCAGTACACCAGGAAGTACAGGCCCAGCCAGACCACGTCCACAAAGTGCCAGTACCAGGCCGCACCTTCGAAACCGAAGTGGCGCTCGGGCGTGAAGTGGCCTTTCATCAGCCGCAGCGTGATGAAGGTGAGCATCAACATGCCCACAAACACGTGGAAGCCGTGGAAGCCGGTGAGCATGAAGAAGGTGGAACCGAAAATGCCCGAGCTGAGCTTGAGGTTCAGGTCTTGGTAGGCATGCATGTATTCGTAGGCCTGCACACACACGAACGTGGCGCCCAGGATCACGGTGATCCACATCCAGGCAATGGTCTTGGCACGGTGCCCTGCAATGAGCGCGTGGTGGGCAATGGTCAGCGTGACGCCAGAAGTCAGCAGCAACGCGGTATTGATGGTGGGCAAAGGCCACGGGCCCATGGTGGCAAAGGGCTCCACGGTGCCAGCGGGTGACGCCGTGATGCCGGGGCCGGCGCTGGGCCACAGGGCCTTGAAGTCAGGCCACAGCAGCTGGTTTTCCAGGCTGCCAAGGCTGGGGATGGCGTGCACACGGGCCCAGTACAGCGCGCCAAAGAACGCAGCAAAGAACATGACTTCACTGAAGATGAACCAGCTCATGCTCCAGCGGAAGGACACATCGACGCGGTCAGAGTATTGGCCGTTTTCGCTTTCGGCCACCGCCTGGCTGAACCACTGGAACAGCACCGTCAGCCACACCACCATGCCGGCCGCCAGCGCGTAAGCGCCCCAGCCTGCGCCGTTGACCCACTGGCCAGCGCCCAGGATCACCAGGAACAGGCCAAAGGCCACCAGCACCGGATGACGCGACGGCGAAGGAATGAAGTAATACGGGCTGCTGCCGTGCGCGGTGGCAGGTGTGATGGCTGACATCTTGTTGATCTCCTCGATCCCGGAATCCTGATTGAA
>CAZUKT010000271.1:0-6650 GCA_964620975.1 uncultured Rubrivivax sp.
CATCAAGGGCGCCAAGGTGCTGGGCTTTGCCGACCTGGGTATGGAAGCCATCTACGAATTTGATGTGGTCGACATGCCCGTCACGGTGGCCGTGGACGCCCTGGGCACCAGCGTGCACAACACGGCGCCCAAGGAATGGCAGGCGCGCATCGGCAAGATCCCGGTCACGACAGCCTGATCACCACAGGCCCCGCTCGGCGTGTCACAACACTTTGAAGTCCATCCGCAGAACCCGCAGCCGCGTTTGCTGAAGCAGGCGGCTGCCATCCTGCAGGCCGGTGGCATTGCCGCCGTGCCCACCGACAGCAGCTACGCGCTGGTGTGCCGGCTGGACGACAAGACCGCCGCCGAGAACCTGCGCCGCATACGCCAGGTGGACGACAAGCACCACCTCACGCTGCTGTGCAAGGACCTGAGCGAACTGGCCAGCTACGCCAAGGTAGACAACCGCCAGTACCGGCTGCTCAAGTTGGGCACGCCGGGGCCTTACACCTTCATCCTGGAAGCCACCAAAGAAGTGCCACGCCGGCTGAGCCACCCCAGCCGCCGCACCATTGGCCTGCGTGTGCCCGACCACAAGGTGCTGCAGGAACTGCTGGCCCTGTTTGGCGAGCCGCTCCTGGCCACCACCTTCATCGCACCCGGTGAAACCGACCCGATGAACGACGCCGGCGAGATCCGCGCCCGTTTTCAAAAGGTGCTGCAGGCGGTGGTGGACGCGGGCGCGTGCCCGATGGCACCCACCACCGTGCTCGACCTCAGCGGCGACGAGCCGGTGCTGGTGCGCCAGGTGCGCGGCGACCTGTCCAGGCTCGGCCTTTAGACCGTCGGGCGCATGCCGCCACGATCCCCTGGTGCCGGCAGCCGTCAAACGCCTGCGACTACTTGAGGTGCTCGGCCAAAAAGGCGTCCATGCGCCGCGCAAAGTCGAGCTGGTTTTCAAGCTTGAACCAGCCGTGGCCTTCATCGGGGTAGACCACCCACACGGGCTCTTTGCCGGCGGCACGCAGGGCCTCACGCAGCAAGGTGCCGTGGACCAGGGGCACGCGGCGGTCTTGCCCACCAAAGGCCAGCATCAATGGCGCCTGCACGCGGCCCGCCAGCAGCACCGGGGTCACGCTCTCGATCATGGCTGCGTCAGTGACGGGGTCGCCGATCAGTTCGGGGTAGTAGTACGAACGCACCTCGTCAGACTGGTCGGTGCCGTCGCGCCATTTGTACATGAGGCGGGGGTCGGTCACCGCAGCCCAGGCCACGCCACAGCGGTACAAGTCGGGGTGGCGCACCAGCCCCATCAGCGTGGCGTAGCCGCCATAGCTGGCGCCGGCGATGCACACGCGTTTGGCGTCGACGTGGCCCTGCTTCACGGCCCAGGCCAGCGCATCGGCCACGTCGTCTTGCATGGCCTGGCCCCATTGGCGCCAGCCGGCCCGGTAAAGCGCCTGGCCGTAGCCGCGGCTGCCACGGAATTCAGGCTCGATGACGGCGTAACCGCGCGACGCCAGAAACTGTGCATCGGCGTCCCATTGCCAATGGCGGCCGCGCACCCAGGGGCCGCCATGCACCAGCACCACCGCAGCCCGGGCCTGCTTGGGCCCAGGGGGCAGCGTCAGCCACACCGGAAACTCCAGCCCGTCACGTGCCTTGATGCGGGCAAAGTCGGTGGTGGCCATGCGGCGCGGGTCCACGCCTTTGCGCACATCGCCCACCTTGCGCCAAATCTGGGTGCCAGCGGTGTAGATCCACACCTGGCCAGGGTCGCGGTCTGACGTGCTGAGCACGGCAGCCACCATGTCGGGCTGGCCACAGCGGCGGCAGGTGATCTGGTTGACGCGGCCTGGCAGCCTGGCATCGGCCTGCACCTGCAGCGCCGCCATTTGCGGGTTGAACCAGACCGTGGTTTCACCGTCGGTGACCACATGCACACCCAAGGCGGGCCCGCCCTGGTTCTCAGCCACCAGGCCGCCAGAAAAGTCAAAACCCGGGGTGCTGACCAGGGGCTCGGTGGCGGGCTTGCCGGTGGCAAAGTCAAATTGCCTGAGCACCGCCGCCTGGGTGACCGGGTCTTTGCTGGTGACCCACAGGGCGCCGGCACTGTCGACGAAGCGGGGCACGAAGGGCATGGCCAAGGCGTCGCTGTCGGCCAGTTGGCGCCAGCCTGTGTCACCCGGGCCACGCCAGTGAATCTGGACACGCTTGTCGTGGCGCGCCACCACCACGCGCGGCTCGCCTGCTGCGTCAAAAAGCCAGGTACTGGCATGGTCGGGTGCGCCCCGGCTCAGGCTCACGGTGCGGCCCGTCATCACGTTCAGCCGCTTCGCCAGCACCTCGCGAAATTCACCGTCGTTGCGCCAGGTCCATTCACCCACGATGACTTCATTGCCACCGCCCGTTGGCACGTGCAGCAAACGGTGCTGCGCCGACAGCAATTCGCGGGCGTGCGGCCGGTCTTCCCTCTCGGCCCGCGTGCCACCGGCATGCACAAGCTGGCGCCAGCCGGAACCGTCGCGCGCCGCCACAAAAAGGCCGGGCGCCCTGGGCTGGTCGGTACCGCCGCGGCTGCGGTCTTGCACCGAGAACACCAGATGTTCGTCATTGACCCAACTGAAGTTGCCGATGTCGGCGTCTTCAAAACGTGCCGCCTGCGCGTGGGGTTTCCAGGCCTGCAGGTCAAAAACCACCAGGCCCACTCGGGTGCCGCCCAAGCCGGTGGTCATGGCCAGCCAGCGGCCCGACGGCGAAAGGCGGGCGTGTTCAATGTCGGGCGGGCGGTAAAACAGTTCGGCGGCGGGCAGCGGCGCCGCCAGGCTGGTGCCAGCGGCTGGCGGCGCCGCACCGGGTGCCAAAGCCGGTGCGGCCGGGCCGGTCTGGGCGCACAACGGCCCCACACCCAAGAGCGAGACGGCCAGCGCCGCCAAGAACTTGCGCATCGGCCCTGAAACCATCTGCCGTGAACCCATCTGCCGCTCCCCGAGTGTCTTCATCTCGGGGCTAATGTGCCACCGGCACGCCGGGCCAGCCAGCGCGGTGCGGGCAGGCGGTGGCTGGCGCTACTTGAAACCCACGCGGTCGAGCATCTGCTGCACCTGCGCCGTGTTGGCGCCCACCTTGGCAATGGGCACGGTTTCGGCCTTGAACTTGCCCAGCGCAGTCAGTGCGTCGTTGGCGGACGCACCGACCACGATGGGATATTCGTTGTTGCCATCGGCAAAGTAGCGCTGCGCAGTGTCACTGGCCAGGTATTCCAGGAACAGCACGGCGGCGTCACGGTTCTTGGCGTTGCGCGCCACGGCGGCGCCGGCGATGTTGACGTGGGTGCCCCAGCTTTGCTGGTTGGGGAAGACCACCCCCACCTTTTCGGCCACCGCGCGGTCGTCCGCCTTGCCGGAGCGCATGAGCCGCGCAAAGTAGTACGAATTGGTCAGCGCCACACCGCATTCACCCGAGGCCACGCCCTTGATCTGGTCGGTGTCGCCACCCTTGGGCGGGCGCGCCATGTTGGCCACCAGGCCCTTGAGCCAGGCCTCGGTGGGCACTGGGCCCAGATGTTCCAGCATGCTGCCAAAGAGGCTCAGGTTGTAGGGGTGCGAGCCACTGCGCACGCAGAACTGGCCCTTGAGCGCCGGGGTGGCGAGTTTTTCGTAGGTATCCACGTCAGACGCCTTGAAGCGGCTCTTGTCGTAGATGACCAGCCGGGCCCGCGTGGACATGCCAAACCACTGCGCGCCCTGGGCTGTTTCGCCACCGCGAAACTGCGCCGGAATGCGCTGCGCCAGCAACGCCGACTTGACCGGCTGGAAGAGGCCTTCTTGTTCACCCCGCCACAGCCGGGCGGCGTCTACCAGCAAGATCACGTCGGCCGGGCTGGCACTGCCTTCGGCCTTCAGCCGCGCCAGGATGCCGGCGTCGTCGGCCTCGACACGGTTGATGCGGATGCCGGTGGACTTGGTGAAGTTGTCGTACAGCGCTTCATCGGTCTGGTAGTGGCGGGCCGAATACAGGTTCAGCACGGGCGCCTGGGCGTGCGCCGACAGGGTGGCCAGGCAGGCCCAGGTGATGGCCGCAGCGGTAGCGGCATGGTGCGCTGCGGTCAGGCGCGGCAGGGGGTGCTTCACAAACGTCCTTTCATGCGGGTGATCGGCCGGGTGGCCCGGCGCAAGGTGCCAAAATCATAACGCAATTGCGAATCACTTCTATTTGCGTTATCGCAAAGAAACGCTGTTCGGCCGGTTGCAGGCGTCTGCGTGTGTGGGGCTCCCCTCAAAGCCAGGCCGGGCGCGGCGCGGCGCGGCACCGCCCAGGCTCACCCGGCCACTTGCGCCCAGGCCTTGTCCAGCCGTTTCACGCTGACCGGCTGCGGCGTGCGCAGTTCTTGCGCAAACAGGCTCACACGCAGTTCCTCCAGCAACCAGCGGTATTCATCCAGCCGGGCGTGGCCCGCGCCCTTGAGCTCGGCCACACGCCGCACCCAGCGGGTTTCCAGCGGGCGCAGTTCTGCCAGGCGTGCGGCGTCACGGGTGGGGTCGGCACGCAGCTTGTCCAGCCGCAGCACCACCCCCTTCAGGTAACGCGGCAGGTGCTGCAGTGCGGCCCAAGGGGTGTGCACCAAAAAACGTTTGCCCACCAGTCGCTGCAGCTGCGCCTGCACGTCGTCATGCACCTCACGGCCGGGCTTGCTGTCCTTGAGCTTGCGCAGCGCAGCGCTGTAGTCCCCCAGCACGGTGCCCGCCTGGCGTGCCACTTCTTGTGCAATCAGGTTCAGCCGCGACCTGCCCTCGTCCAGGCGCGCCTTGAATGCAGGTGCGTCGGTGGGCAGCGGTTCGGCCAGAAAGGCACGGTCCAGGGCCACGTCGATGATCTGCTCACGCAGTTCTTCCAGCGTGCCCAGCGGCATGTAGGCGGTGGCCATCTTGGTCAGCTCCGGGATGTTCTTTTCCAGGAACTTGAGCGGCTCGCGCAGTTGCAGCGCCACCAGGCGGCGCAAGCCTGCGCGGTGGCGCGTGGCCGCCACTTCGGGCTCGTCAAAGACTTCGATCTCGACAAAGGTGGTGCGGTCTATGAGCGCAGGGAAGCCCACCAGCACCTGGCTGCCACGGCGCACTTCCATCAGCTCGGGCAACTCGCCGAAGGTCCATGCCGTGTAGCGCTGGGGCTCGGCAGTGGCCGCCGTGGCGGCGGCGGACGGCACCACTTCAGCCTTGACGCCCCGCCCTGCTGGCCCGGTTGACGGTGCCAACCCGACCTCCGCTGCCGCTGCCGCTGCCGCCGAGGTCGTTTGCGCAGGCGCCGCCACCTTCAGCACCGCCAGCGCCTGAAAGGCCGAGCGCGCCTGCGCCCCGAACTCGGTCTTCAGGCTGGCCAGGTCGCGGCCATGCGCCAACTGCCGGCCGTGTTCGTCCACGATGCGGAAGTTCATGAACAGGTGCGGTGCCAGCTGCTCCAGCTTGAAATCATTGCGCTGCACGGCGATCTGCGTGCGCTCCCGCACGTGCTTGAGCAGCGCGTCCATGAAGGCGCCCTGCGCAAAGGGCACTTCGGCGCAAAACGTGGCTGCGTATTCAGGCAGCGGCACCAGGCGTGTGCGCGGCCGCTGGTGCAGCGTTTTGCACAGCGCCAGCACCTTGCCTTGCAGCATGCCGGGCACCAGCCACTCACAGCGCTCGTCGCTGACCTGGTTGAGCGCGTAAATGGGCACCTGCACCGTGATGCCGTCCTTCGCGTCACCCGGTTCGTGCAGGTAGCTGACGACGCAGTCGATGCCACCCAGGCGCAGTGTCTTTGGGAAGGCTGCGGTGGTGATGCCGGCGGCCTCGTGCCGCATCAGTTCTTCACGTGTCAGGTGCAGCAGTTTGGGCTGGCCGTCCTGGGCCCGGCGCGTCTCGTCGCGCAACCAACGCTCCAGCGTGGCGCCGCTGCACACGTCGGCCGGCAACTGCTGGTCATAGAAGGCGTGGATCAGTTCGTCGTCCACCAGCACGTCCTGCCGGCGCGCCTTGTGCTCCAGTTCTTGCACCTGGTTGATGAGCTTGCGGTTGTGCGCCAGGAAGGGCAGCTTGGTGTCCCATTCCTCACCCACCAGCGCTTCGCGGATGAAGATCTCGCGCGCCGCAGCCGGGTCCACATTGCCAAAATTCACGCGCTTGTTGTTGTAGACCACGATGCCGTACAGCGTGGCACGCTCCAGCGCCACCACCTCGGCCGCCTTCTTTTCCCAATGCGGCTCCAGCAGTTGCTTTTTCAGCAAGTGGCCGGCAATGGCCGGCAGCCACTGCGGCTCTATGGCCGCCAGACCCCGGCCAAAGAGGCGTGTGGTGTCCACCAGTTCGGCCGCCACCAACCAGCGGCCGGGTTTCTTGCTCAGGTGCGCACCGGGGTGGCGCCAGAACTTGATGCCACGTGCGCCGAGGTACCAGTCGTCGTCGTCGCTCTTCAGGCCCACGTTGCCCAGCAGGCCGGCCAGCAGCGACAGGTGGATCTGTTCGTAGGTGGCCGGCAAGGTGTTCAGCCGCCAGCCATGTTCGGCCACCACGGTGTGCAGCTGCGAGTGGATGTCGCGCCACTCGCGCACGCGGCGCGGGCTGACAAAGCTGTCGCGCAGGCGCTGCTCTTGCTGGCGGTTGCTGAGCTTGTGCGTGGCCAGCTCGGGGCGG
>CAZUKT010000272.1:0-6648 GCA_964620975.1 uncultured Rubrivivax sp.
GGTGTCGTCGAGCAGGCCGTCCTGGCCGTGGCTGGTGTAGGGGTCCAGGGCCACGTCGGTCAGGATGCCCAAACCGGGGAAGCGGTCTTTCAGCGCTCGCACAGTGCGCGGCACCAGGCCGTCGGGGTTGGTGGCTTCCGCGCCGTCGGGTGTCTTGAGATGGGTGGCGATGACCGGGAACAGCGCCATCACCGGCACACCCAGCTTCACGCACTCTTCAGCCACCGCAAACAGGCCGTCCACGCTGCGCCGCTGCACGCCGGGCATGCTGGCCACGTCCTGCACCTGGCCGTGGCCGTCAAGCACAAACACGGGCAGGATCAGGTCCTCGGGCGCGAGCCGGTTTTCACGCACCAGCGCACGCGTGAATGCGTCGCGCCGCAGCCTTCTGGGGCGGCTGGCAGGAAACGGTGGGGGGTTCAGCACAAAAGGCTCCTGCGTATACCCTGCCACGCTTGCCGGCATGGGGCAAAACCTGCGTGACAGCGCGTTTGTTGATCTGCTAAAGTGGTACGTGAATGATAGCTGCGAGGCTGTTGTTCCCTGCTTTTCCTCCCTGAGCAGGTGCCTTAGCGTGATGACAGCGATAAGGCTTACCGGCCCCGGCTCATGCCGGGGCCTTTTTTTTAGGCCAACATAATCTGGCGCATGAGCAGCTACCTTTGGGTCAAGGCCTTTCACATCATTTTTGTGTCGAGCTGGTTTGCAGGTTTGTTCTACCTGCCGCGCCTGTTTGTGAACCTGGCCATGGTGCCGGCCGACAGCCACGCCGAACGCGAAAGGCTGCTGCTGATGGCGCGCAAGCTGTACCGCTTTTCGGGCATCCTGATGCTGCCTGCGCTGGCGCTGGGCTTGTGGCTGTGGCTGGGCGTGGGCATCGGTGCGGGCACCGGCTGGATGCACACCAAACTGCTGTTGGTGCTGGGCGCCCTGGGCTACCACTTCATGTGCCGCCGCCTGCTGAGCCGCTTTGAGCACTGCAGCAACAAACGCAGCCACAAGTGGTTCCGCGTTTTCAATGAAGTGACGGTGTTGCTGTTTGCGGCCACCGTGGTGCTGGTCGTCGTCAAGCCGTTCTGACGGCACCGAGTCCCCTGCAACGTCGGCCATGCCTGAACACCGACAACGCAGCGCCGCAGCGCTGCTGGCGCTGGTGGTTGCCGTGCTGGTGCTGTATGCCAGCCTCTACCCGTTTGAAGGCTGGCGCTGGCCGCCCGGGCAGACGCTTTCGGCCCTGCTGCTGCTGCCACGTTCGGTGTACCACGTGGCCTTTGACGTGGTGTCCAACCTGGTGGGCTACATGCCGCTGGGTGCACTGCTCACGCTTGCATTGCGCCGGCCCGGCGTGCGTGCCCGCAGTGCATGGTTGCAAGCGGTGCTGATGTGCGCGGCCCTGTCTTATGGCTGCGAGACCTTGCAGCAGTTGGTGCCCGCCCGCGTGCCGGCGCTGGAAGACCTGGCGCTCAACACCGCCGGTGGCGCGCTGGGTGCGCTTCTGGGCCTGGCGCTGCATGCCCTGGGCGTGGTGGCGCGTTGGCGTGCGCTGCGCCAACGCTGGTTTGCCGGTGACGGTGCCGTCGCCTTGGCACTGCTGGTGATGTGGCCGGTGGGCCTGCTGTTTCCGGCCCCCGTGCCCCTGGGTCTGGGCCAGGTGGGTGAACGCCTGCGTGAATGGCTGGCCGACGCTCTGCACGGTGTGCCCTGGGCCGAGGCCGCACACACGCTGCTGGCCACGCCGCCAGCGCCCGGCGGCGCCATGCGGCCATTGGCCGAAGCCGCCATCGTGGCCGCCGGGCTGCTGGCGCCGTGCCTGGTGGCCTACTCGGTGGTGGCGCCAGGCTGGCGCCGTGTCGTCATGGCGCTGGGCGCAGGGGTGATGGGCGTGGTGGGCATGACGATGTCCACGCTGCTGAACTTCGGCCCCAGCCATGCCATGGCGTGGATGACCGGGGTGAGCGTGCCCGGCCTGGGGTTGGGGCTGGGGCTGGCACTGCTGCTGACGCCACTGCCGCGCCGCGTGGCTGCGGGTGTGGGCCTGGTGGCATTGACGGCCCTGGTGGTGGGCGTGGCGCAGGCGCCCGCCGACCCCTACTTTGCGCAAAGCCTGCAGGCCTGGGAGCAAGGCCGCTTTGTGCGCTTCCATGGCCTGGCGCAGTGGGTGGGCTGGCTGTGGCCGTACGTGGCCATGGGCTGGCTGCTGTCGCGGCTGGGCACCCGCACCTGAACCCCGCGCCATGCAGGGGCACCGCCCACGGCCGGGCCCGGGCGGCTACCTACAATCGCTCCGCATGAGTTATTACAAGCACCACATTTTCTTCTGCCTCAACCAGCGCCCCGGCGGCGAAGCCTGCTGCGCCGACCAAGGCGCGCAGGCCGCGTTTGACCACTGCAAGCTCAGCGTCAAGGCCGCTGGCCTGGCCGGCCCGGGCGGCGTGCGTGTCAACAAGGCCGGTTGCCTGGACCGCTGTGCCGGCGGCCCGGTGGCCGTGGTCTACCCCGAGGCCACCTGGTACACCTTTGTCGACAACGCCGATATCGACGAGATCGTGCAGCAACACCTGAAAAACGGCCAGGTCGTTGCCCGCCTTGTGCTGCCGCCCTCGGTCGGCCGTTGAATTCGCACACGCAGCGCCGCACGGTGCCTGGCCCGGCCGGCCTGCTGGCCTGTGCCATAGACCCGCCCACGCAAGCGCCGCGTGGCGTGGCCGTGTTGTGCCACCCCCACCCACAACACGGCGGCACCATGGACAACAAGGTGGTGCAGACCCTGGCCCGCGCCTTGGTGCAGTTGGGCTACATCAGCGTGCGTTTCAACTTTCGCGGTGTGGGCGGCTCGCAGGGTGAATGGGACCACGGCCAGGGAGAAGTTGATGACGCCCTGGCCGTCATCGCCGCACACCGCGAGGCCACCTTGCCGCTGGTGCTGGGCGGCTTCTCCTTTGGTGCTTACGTGGCCAGCCACGCGGCCGCGCGCCAGGCGCCCGGGCAGCGCGCCGAACGTGTGGTGCTGGTGGGCCCGGCGGTGCTCAACTTCGACACCGCAGCCGTGCCTGCCGACACGCTGGTGGTGCATGGTGAGCTGGACGACGTGGTGCCGCTCGCGGCTGTCTTCGATTGGGCACGCCCACAGGCTTTGCCCGTGACCGTGCTGCCCGGCGCCGGGCACTTCTTCCACGGGCAGTTGTCCGTGCTCAAACACATTGTCACTTCGGCCTTTGCCTGGCACCCGGCACCTTGACTCAGCGCAGCGCCCCGCTGTGCCGCAAAACTGCATCACCATGAAATCACTGATCACATTTGTCCTGGCTGGCTGCATGGCCAGCGTGACGGCCGGCGCGCTGGCGCAAGCCCCCTTGCCGCCTGAAATTGCCGCGCGGCAATACCTGCTCATTGACCTGGCCAGCAACCAGGTGCTGGCCGAGCGCGACGCCGACGCGCAGGCCGAGCCCGCGTCGCTGACCAAGCTGATGACGGCCTACATCACCTTCAACGCCATCCGCGACAAGAAGCTCAGCCTCGAGCAGACCCTGCCGGTGTCCAAACGCGCCTGGGCCGAGCGCAGCAACGGCGGCTCGCTGATGTTCATCGACACCACCATGACGCCCAAGGTGAGTGAACTGCTGCGGGGTCTGATCGTGCAAAGCGGCAACGACGCGGCCATCGTGCTGGCCGAAGGTGTGGCCGGCACGGTGGAAAATTTTGTCGCGCAGATGAACCGCCAGGCACTGGCCTGGGGCCTGAAGAACACACAGTTCAAGAACGTGGCCGGCATGACCGAAGCCGGCCACTACAGCAGCGCGCGCGACGTGGCGCTGGTGGCCGCGCACATCATCAACGACCACCCTGATTTCTACCCGCTGTACGCGCTGCGCAACTACACCTTCAACAACATCAAGCAAGACAACCGCAACATGCTGCTGGGCCGTGACCCCACGGTGGACGGCATGAAAACAGGCTTTACCGAAGCCGCCGGTTACTGCCTGGTTGCAAGCGCGGTGCGCGACACGCCCGCCGGCAAGCGCCGCCTGGTGAGTGTCGTCATGGGCGCGGCCAGCCGCGAAGCGCGTGCGTCAGAAAGCCAGAAGTTGCTGAACTGGGGCTGGCAGGCCTGGGACGCCGTGCGCCTGTTTGAAGCCGGCAAGCCGGTGGCGACGGTGCCGGTGTGGAAGGGTGACAAGGCCGAGGCCAAGCTCGGCGCACCCGGCGCGCTGCTGGTGGGCGTGCCCAAGGGCGAAGGCGACAAGGTCAAGACCGTGATCGAGCGCACCGACCCGCTTGTCGCGCCACTGGCACAAGGCCAGCGTGTGGGCAGCATCAAAGTCACCACCGCCGCCGGCGCGACCATCGCCACCGTGCCGCTGGTGGCGCTTGAACCCGTGGCCCTGGCCGGCATCTTTGGCCGCGCCTGGGACGCCGTCCGGCTGTGGATCAAGTAAGGCGCAATGCGTGGCGCCAGCGCAGCCCTGGCCCACGGCCCAAGTGACACAATCATTTCGCACTGTTCGCAGGCCCTCAACACCCGACCATGAACGACGCGCTCTGTTTCCTCAACGGCGAATTCCTGCCCCTCTCTGAAGCCAAGATCAGCGTGCTGGCTCGGGGTTTTGTGTTTGGCGACGGCGTCTACGACGTGGCGCCGGTCTACGGCCAGCGGCTGTTCCGCTTTGACGAACACATTGCGCGACTCAACCGCTCGCTGAGCAAGGTGCGCATCGCCAGCCCCGCCACCTATGACGAATGGCTGCAGCGCTGCCGCCACCTGGTGGCGGCCACGGCCGAGGCCACGGGGGCGCAAGACCAGGTGGTGTACTTTCAGGTCACGCGCGGGGTGGCGCCGCGCGACCACGTCATGCCCCAGGGCGTGGCGCCCACCGTCTTCATGATGTGCAACCCCATGAAGCCGGCCACCGCCGAGCAACGCCACCACGGCGTGGCCTGCATCACCGCACGCGACTTCCGCTGGGAGCGTGGCGACATCAAGAGCACCAGCCTGCTGGGCAATGTGCTGGCGCGGCAGATGTCGGCCGACCACGGCGCGCTGGAAACCATCATGTTCCGCGACGGTTTCCTCACCGAAGCCGCCGCCAGCAACGTGTGGATCGTGCACGAAGGCGCGTTGCTGGGCCCGCCCAAGAGCGAGCTGGTGCTGGAAGGCATACGCGTGGAACTGCTGCGTGAGTTGTGCAGCGAATGCGGCATTGCCTACAACCTGCGCCCCATTTCAGAGGCCGACGTGCGCGCCGCCGACGAGGTGCTGCTGAGCTCGGCCACCAAGGAAATCCTGCCCGTGACGCGGCTGGACGGTGAAGGCGTGGGCCACGGCGCCATGCGTGGCAAGCCCGGGCCGGTGTACGCCCGGCTGTACGAGGCCTACCAGGCAGCCAAGACCACGATGTCGGTCTGACCGGGCCCGGAAACGCTGCATGGCCGACATCCCGCCCGAGCAAAGCCTGATCGAGTACCCCAGCGCCTTTCCCATCAAGGTGATGGGCGCGCAGGTGCCGGGCTTTGAAGCCGCCATGGTGGCTGTGGCATGCCACTTCGATCCGGCCTTTGACTTGGCCACCGTCGAGCGACGCCCCAGCAGTGGCGGCAAATACCTGGGCCTGACGCTCACCGTCACGGCCACCAGCCGCGCGCAGCTGGACGAGCTCTACCGCACGCTGAGCACACACCCCATGGTCAAGGTGGTGCTGTAGCGGCGCGCTGATCGAGTTCCTTGACCTTCAACGGTGCGGCCACGTCACCCTGTGCGGCCGCTTGCGCAAACCAGTAGCGCGCCAGCCGCAGGTCTTGCGGCACGCCGTCGCCCACCTCGTAGTGCGACGCCAGCAGGTACATCGCGCCCACGTCGCCCCCTTTGGCGGCTTCGCGAAACCAGTGCGCGGCGCGCTCGGCGTCCAGCGGGCGGCCCCGGCCCAGGAAGTAGGCCGTGCCCAATGCCACCTGCGCGTCCACGCTGCCCGCTTCAGCAGCCCGTGCGTACCAGTCGTGCGCCTGCACCAGGTCACGCGGGCCCAAGTCGCCGTTTTCCAGTGACTGCCCGAGCATGAACTGCGCAGTGACGAAGCCACCGCGTGCCGCACGCGTCAGCAGCGTGGCGGCCATGGCACGGCTGGCGTGCGGCAGCTCACCCCGCAGGTGCATGACGGCCAGGTTGTATTGGGCGGCTGGCACACCCTGGCGGGCCAACGTCTGCAACGCTTTGCTTGCCGTCACCCGACGGCCTTGTTCGTAGTGCCGCATGGCCGCGTCCAACGCTGCCTTTTGCGCGCTTGCCACTGCGGGTGCGGCCTGCGCGGGCCCCAGGGCCAAGGCAAGGGCCAAGGCAAGGGCGAAGACGCAAACACCAAGCACGCGGGAAGCAAGGCACATGGGCGGGTTCATCACACGGGGTCGGCCACGATACGCCCGACCTGACAAACCCGACCTGACAAACACCTGCGCCCACGCCGCCCGCACGGGGGCGGGCGTGGTGAAATCGGGCCATGGCCGAACGACCCAAGATCACTGTCAAACCCACAGCCGCGCCGCGCGACCCCCACCGCCCGCGTGTACGCGGCGTGGTTTCTCCCAGGCCGCCGGCGCCGCCGCGTGGCGCTGCGCGCGACACCGCACCGCCCGCCGACGCGCCGCGCAACACCGCGC
>CAZUKT010000273.1:0-5737 GCA_964620975.1 uncultured Rubrivivax sp.
ATCGTGCTCGTGCTGCTGTTCAAGGACTTTGTGCAGCCGGCCACCATATTGGGTGCGCTCGTGCTGTCAGTGCCGGGGGCTTTCTTGGCGCTGTTTGTCACGCACACGGCGCTGAGCATGCCCAGCATGATCGGGCTCATCATGCTCATGGGCATCGCCACCAAAAACAGCATCCTGCTGGTGGACTACGTGATCATTGCGCGGCGTGACCACGGCATGGCACGTTTTGACGCCATCCTTGACGCCTGCCACAAGCGTGCGCGCCCCATCGTCATGACCACCATTGCCATGGCAGCGGGCATGCTGCCCATCGCGCTGGGCTGGGGCGCCGACCCAAGCTTTCGCGCGCCCATGGCCATCGTGGTGATTGGCGGGCTCATCACCAGCACCTTTCTCAGCTTGCTCGTGATTCCGGTGCTGTTCACCTATGTGGACGACACCATTCAGGGGCTCAAGCGGCTGCTGTTGCGCAAACGTCCGGGCACAGGCAAGCAGGTGGTGGCGTGACGGCGCCACAGTGGTCACGCCGCCAGTGGCTGCAGCGCACTGCGGCGGCGGCCTGCGCCACGGCCGCCGCCGCAGCGCGCCCTTTGTGGGCGCAGACGGTGGCGGGCTTTGGTGCCGTTGACCTGGACTGGACTGACACCGCCCGTGGACGCCAGGTGCCGGTGCGCCTGGTCCTGCCCCACCAGGGCGAGCGCTTGCCCCTGGTGGTGTTTTCGCATGGCATTGGTGGCTCGCGGCGTGGTTACCGCTGGCTGGGTGAACACCTGGCCAGCCAGGGCGTGGCCAGCCTGCACTTGCAGCATGTGGGCAGTGACCGGCAGCTCTGGTCGGGCAACGTCTTTGCCATGGTGGGACGGTTGCAGGAAGCCGCGCAAGACCGTGAGGCCATTGCCCGCGTGCACGATCTGCGTTTTGCGTTGGACACGCTGCTCGCCAGCGACTTGGCGCCGCGTGTGGACGCACAGCGCATCGTGGCCGCCGGCCACAGCTACGGTGCCAACACGGCGCTGCTGGCCAGCGGTGCCCGCGTGCAGCGCCAGGGTCAGGTGCTGGACCTGCACGACGCGCGGGTGCGGGCCGCCATCGTCATCTCGGCGCCACCGTTTTACGGCGAGCCCGAACTGGGCAAGATCCTGCACAGCGTGACCATTCCCACGCTGCACGTCACGGCCACCGAAGACGTGATCCGCATCCCCGGCTACTACAGCGGCGCCGAAGACCGGCTGGCCGTGTTTGACGCCACGGGCAGCACGCGCAAGTGGCTGGCGGTGTTTGAAGGGGGTTCGCACAGCATGTTTACCGACCGCAGCGGCACGGGTGGCGCAGTGCTCAACCCGCAGGTGAAAGTGGCCACGCGTGAACTGGCCGTGGCCTTTGTGCGGGGGGTGCTGGATGGTGACGAATCTGCACTGGCCGCGTGGCCGGGCCAGCATGCGCGTATCCTCGCTCGCTTTGCCGAGGTAAGAGCCTGATGGCCCAACGACGCCGCTTTGTGCTGGCCGCCCCTGTGTTGCACAAGCCCGTGGCCGAAGATGCCCAGGCTCGCCCCCCCACGCCCGACGACGCCGAGGCCCTGGCTGTGCTCATGCACGACGCCTACCGCGACACGGTGGACGACGAGGGTGAGTCGCTGGAAGAAACCCGCGCCATCGTCCAGCAACTCATTGACGGCGAGTTTGGCCCGCTGATGTGGGCTGCTTCCGAAGTGATAGAGCGTGCCGGCCGCGTGGTGGCGGCCACGCTCATCACGGTCTGGCAAGAGCGGCCGTTTGTGGCCTTTACGCTCACCGCACCCAACCACCAGGGCCGTGGCCTGGCGCGTGCGGGCCTGCTGCGCACCATCAACCGCCTGGCCGCCGGGGACGAAACCGTGCTGCGCCTGGTGGTGACCCAGGGCAACGCACCTGCCGAGCGGCTTTACGAGCGCCTGGGCTTTCGGCCTGAGGCGCAGCCCCCCTTTACAACCCCGTAACGCGGGCGCTGCGGCGCCTTCGTTGCAACCAGCCCAGCATGACCAAGCCGGCGGCCAGGCTCAAGGCCGGGCCGGGTTCTGGCACCGTGCTGACGAGGCTGAAGCTGTCCAGGTTGAAAGCCACGTTGGTAGCCCCGTTGGCGCGGTTGATGAGCAGCACGATGCCGTCGATCTGGCCGAAGTTGAACGGGTCGCCCAGCGCAAAGGGCAGTTCCACATGCAGCGGCCCACCCGGCGAGGCGGGGGCCACGTTGACGCCCACCGTCGTGTAGTACAGCGGCACCGCAGGGTCCAGCGGACTGGCCGTGTACATCACCACGTTGAGGTTGAGCGTGGTGGACACGCCCGTGAAGTCCATGCGGAAGGCGTTGTAGGGGCTGCCGTCCACGCCCAGCAGCGGCCCGCCAATGGTGGGGTCGCCCGTGGGCCGGCTGAAGGCGCCGTAGGACAGCAGGACCTCGGTTCGTGCCTGCACACCCGTGCTGCTGCTGACGCTGCCGTTGCCCACCGCCAGAGCGGCCACGCTGCCCAGGGGGTTGGTGTAGACGTGGTGGTAGACACCGCGGATGCCGCCCAGCACGCCGGGATCGGTATCCACAAAACTCTGCTCGCCGACTGTCGCCAGCACGTGCACGCTGGCGGGGCGGGGGGCCGAGAAGTCATCCACGAGCAGCGAAACCGCTTGCGCGGCCGTGCTGACAAGCGCAGCGCAGGCCAGGGTGGCGGCGGATCGGGCCCAGCGGTGGGCCCGCAGAAGGGAGATGTTCATGGTGAAGGTGGTGTGAGTGACGGTGCCCGGATTGCAGCCGAGCACGCTTGTGCACGGCACCCTGACTTCTTGGGGGGACGCCCCAACGGGGGGCTCCGCCTGCACGTCTGCAGGTCTGCAGGCGGCCGTTCGAGGCGGTTTCAGTGGTTCAGCCGCCGCCCTTGACCACCGCGTAGCGGGCCAGGGTTTTCTCGCGTGCGGCCGCATGGTCCACCAAGGGCAGCGGGTAGTCCACGCCCAGCGTCAGGCCGGCGGCAGCCAGGTCCAGGGGCCGCGCCAACCAGGGCGCATGGATGGCCCCGTCAGGCAAGGCGGCCAGTTGCGGCAGATAGCGGCGTATGAAGCGCCCTTGGGCGTCGAACTTCTCGCTCTGGCTCACCGGGTTGAAGATGCGGAAGTAGGGCTGGGCGTCGCAGCCGCTGCTGGCGGCCCACTGCCAGCCGCCGTTGTTGGCGGCCAGGTCATAGTCGTTCAGGTGCAGCGCAAAGTAGGCCTCGCCGCGCCGCCAGTCCAGGCCCAGGTCCTTGCACAGGAAGCTGGCCACCACCATGCGCAGCCGGTTGTGCATGTAGCCGGTCTGGTTGAGCTGGTGCATGGCGGCGTCCACCAGCGGGTAGCCGGTGCGGCCCTCGCACCAGGCACTGAACAGTGCGTCGGCGTGTTTGCCGTGGTCCCACTTGATGCGGTCGTAGTCGGGTTTGAAGGCGTGCTCCACGACACGCGGGTAGTGGTGCAGGATCTGGTGATAGAAGTCGCGCCAGATCAACTCGCTCAGCCAAACTTCGGCGCCGCGTGACGCCCCCTCGCGCCGCGCGTGTGCACTGCGCGCCAGTTGGCGGATGGACACGGTGCCAAAACGCAGGTGCGTGCTCAGGTAGCTGGGGCCCTTGACGGCAGGGAAGTCGCGGGTGTCGTGGTAGTGGTCAATGCGGGGCAAGAAGTCCGCCAGCAATTCCTGCGCGCCTGCGGGCCCGCTGGGCAGGCGCAACTGGTGCAGGTTGGTGTGCTGGAAGCCAATGTCGGCCAGCGTGGGCAGGCCGGCCATGCCCGGCGGCAGCGGCGCCAGCGCCGACGCATGTTTGGCCACCGGGTACGCCGACAGGTAAAACGCGTTGCACTTCTTGAGCCAGGCGTTTTTGTAGGGCGTGAAGACGCTGAAGGCGCCGCCACTGAGCGTGAGCACCTCACTGCGCTCAAACACCACGTGGTCCTTGCTGGTGTGCAGCGCCACGCCCGCGTCGGCCAGCTTGCCACGGGCTTGTGCGTCGCGGCGCAGTGCGGCGGGCTCGTCGTCATGGTTGGCGTACACCGCCTGCACACCCAGTTGCAGGGCCAGCGCGGTGATCTCGTGCACAGCCGCGCCATGCCGCACGATGAGCCCAGCCCCTTCCACGCCGTGTGACGCGGCCAGCGCCCGCAACTCGGCGTCCACACCCACCAGGCTGTCGCGGATGAATTCCACGCGCCGGTCGGCCCTGGGCAGTGGCTCCAGGATGGCGGTGTCAAAGACAAAGGCGCACCACACCTGCCGGGCGTGGCGCAGGGCGTGGTGCAGGGCTGCATGGTCGTCGGCCCGCAGGTCGCGGCGCAACCAGACGAGGGCACGGTCCAGGGTTTTGTTCACGGCCGTAGTTTGACGGCGGAATAGAATCTGCGCATGCCATCGGCCGCCCGCATCGACCTCACCAATCAGTTTCTGATCGCGATGCCCGGCATGGCCGACGAGACTTTCGCCGGCACCGTGGTTTACCTGTGCGAGCACAACAAGAACGGCGCGTTGGGCCTGGTCATCAACAAGCCCATCGACATCAAGCTCAAGAACCTTTTCGAGAAGGTCGAGCTCAAGCTGTCGCAGGCCGATCTGGCCGAGCAGCCGGTGTTCTTTGGCGGCCCGGTGCAGACCGAGCGCGGTTTTGTGTTGCACGAAGCCCTGGGCGACACCGCCGCCGCCTACAACTCCACGCTGGCCATTCCCGGCGGCCTGGCCATGACAACCAGCAAGGACGTGCTGGAGGCCATGGCCGACGGCGCCGGGCCGCGCAAGGTGCTTATCACCCTGGGCTGCAGCGGCTGGCAGGCCGGCCAGTTGGAAGACGAGATCGGCCGCAACGGCTGGCTCACCGTGGGCGCCGACCCGGTGGTGATCTTTGACACGCCGATCGAGGCGCGTTACCACCGGGCCCTGTCGCTGCTGGGCTTTGACCCACGCATGCTGTCGCAGGAGGCGGGGCACGCCTGACCGCGGGCGCGCCGCGCCACGCCCTCATCCACCGTGACCGCCCCGCACACCTTGCTGTCCTTTGACTACGGCACGCGCCGCGTCGGCGTGGCCACCGGCAATACGCTGTTGTGCCAGGCGCAGCCGCTCAAGACCGTGGCGGCCGAAGGCGACGCGCGCTTTGCCGCCATTGCCGGCCTCATCAAAGAGTGGCAACCCGCTGCGCTGGTGGTGGGTGTGCCCTTCCACCCCGACGGTGCGGCCCACGACAACACCCAGCGCGCACGCCGCTTTGCGCGCCAGTTGCAAGGCCGCTTCAAGCTGCCAGTGCACGAGGTGGACGAGCGCTACACCACCACCGAGGCCCATGCCATGGGTGCCGCCGACGCTGACGCGGCGGCCGCAGCCATCATCCTTGACCAATACTTTCGCAACCTGCCCCAGGAACCCCATGCTGCAGCTTGATGCCGAAGCGCTGTACACCGAATTGCGCCAGGGCGTGCGCCAGCTCCTGCGTCCCGAATCCACCCTGGTGGGCATCTGGAGCGGCGGCGCGTGGCTGGCCGAACGCTTGCAAAAGGACTTGGCGCTGCCAGGCGCGCATGGCGTCATTTCCAGCACGCTGCACCGCGACGACTTTTCGGCGCGTGGGCTCGCCACGGGCACCGACCCCACGAGCCTGCCCTTCGCCATCGACGGCCGGCACATCGTGCTCATCGACGACGTGCTCTACACCGGCCGCACGGTGCGCGCCGTGGTCAACGAGCTGTTT
>CAZUKT010000273.1:5747-6298 GCA_964620975.1 uncultured Rubrivivax sp.
CCGGGGTGGCCGCGAATTGCCCATCGCCGCCGCCTTCAGCGCCGCCAAGCTGGTGCTGCCGGCGGCACGGCGGCTGTCGCTGACGCGTGCCGACGACGGTGTCTTCCACTTCAGCCTGGGGGAACAAGCCTGATGCTCACCCGACGCAACCCGCAGCTCAACAAAAACGGCGAGCTGATCCACCTGTTGACGATAGAAGGCCTGCCCAAGGCCGTGCTGACGCAGATCCTCGACACCGCCGGCACCTTTCTCAGCGTCAACGACCGCGACGTGAAAAAAGTGCCTCTGCTGCGCGGCAAGAGCGTGTTCAACCTGTTCTTCGAGAACAGCACGCGCACCCGCACCACCTTTGAGATCGCAGCCAAGCGGCTGAGCGCCGACGTCATCAACCTGGACATCGCCAAGAGCAGCACGGCCAAGGGCGAAAGCCTGCTCGACCCCATCGCCAACCTGAGTGCCATGCACGCCGACATGTTCATCGTGCGGCACGCCGAGAGCGGCGCACCCTACCTGATCGCGCAGCATGTGGCGCCGCACGTGCACGTGGTCAA
>CAZUKT010000273.1:6308-6648 GCA_964620975.1 uncultured Rubrivivax sp.
GTACACCATCCGGCACTTCAAGAAGGACTTCAGCAACCTGAGCGTGGCCATCGTGGGCGACATCGTGCACAGCCGCGTGGCGCGGTCTGACATTCACGCGCTCACCACGCTGGGCGTGCCCGACATCCGCGCCGTGGGCCCCAAGACGCTGGTGCCGGGCGACCTGGCCGGCATGGGTGTGCGCGTGTGCCACAGCATGGCCGAGGGCATCAAGGACGCCGACGTGATCATCATGCTGCGCCTGCAAAACGAACGCATGAGTGGCGGCATGCTCCCGAGTGCCGGCGAGTTTTTCAAGAACTCCGGGCTCACACCCGAGAAGCTGGCCCTGGCCAAGCCC
>CAZUKT010000274.1:0-2367 GCA_964620975.1 uncultured Rubrivivax sp.
TGCACACACACGCTGTGGCCGTGGGCCACCAGTTCACGCACGCTGGCAGGCGTGAGGCCCACGCGGTATTCGTGGTTCTTGATTTCGCGGGGGACGCCGATGCGCATGGACTTGCTCCGTGGGGGCCGGTGTTTTGCCGTGTGGGCGGTGCCGGCGGGGTGGCTGGATGGGCTTGACGTGCAGCGCCTGCCACCGCAGCCGGGTGGGCCGCAGTGCCTGCGTCTGCAACGGTGCCATCTTGCGGCCCCGGGGCGCACGCAGCCTTTACCTGCGTCAATGCCAGCGCAGCCAGCATGGGTTGCAGCGCGGGCTGCAATGATCAACTTGCGGCCAGGAGCCTCAGCACATTGCGCCCGGCCGACTTGGCGGCGTACAGGGCCCGGTCGGCCCGTGCCAGCACCGCATCGGCGTTGGCGTCGTCGGTGCTGATGGCGCTGGCCCCAATGCTCAGCGTGATGTGGACCGTGGTGCCCTCATGCACCAGTGGCGTGCTCTGCACGCGGCCGCGCAGCCGATCGGCCAGCACGGCCGCATCAGCCAGGCCGGCGCCTGGCAGCAGCAACACAAATTCTTCACCGCCCGTGCGGCCCACCAGGTCGCAGCTGCGCACTTCGGCTTGCATCAGCCGCGCCACGTGGGCCAGCGTGGCGTCACCCACGGCATGGCCCCAGGTGTCGTTGACAAGCTTGAAGTGGTCCAGGTCCATCGCCAGCACGCTGCACGGCATGGTGGGGTGGCGGCGCACGCGGTCGTACTCATTGGCCAGGCACAGCATCAGGCTGCGGCGGTTGGCCACACCGGTGAGCTCGTCAGTGGTGGCCTGGCGGCGCAGTTCACGCGCCAGCAGCACGCGTTCGGTGATGTCCTCAAAGGTGGCGTAGACCGAATCGACTTGCCCCTGCTTGAACAGCGGCATGGCGTTCACCAGCAGCCAGGTGTGGCCCCGGTCGGGCACGTAGACACCCATCACCACACCGCTCACCGATTGCCCGGTCTGCAGCGCCAGCATGGCCGGGTGTTGCGCACCCGGAAACTCCGTGCCGTCTTCGTGAATGGCCTGCCAGCGCGGGTCAATGGAACTGCGGCCCTGCATCTGCGCCAGCGTGAGGCCCAGGATGCGCTGCGCGGCGGGGTTGGCTGATGTGATGAGGCCACTGGCGTCGTGGTAGACCACGCCGTGCGGCGAGGTCTCAAACAGCGTGCGGTAGGTCTCTTCGCTGGCGCGCATGTCGGCTTCAATGCGCTTGCGGTCTGACACGTCGGTGAGCAGCCCGGTCCACACCACACCGTGCTGCGAGCGCCGTGTGGGCTGCGCCTTGGCATGCACCCACTTGACGGGGCCGCCAACCGCCTGGATGCGGAATTCATGTTCCCAGGGGCCATTGTTGGCCACGGCCCCTTGCACCGAGCGCGCGTGGGCTTCCTGGTCTTGCGGCACGATGCATCGCCTGAGCAGCGTCTGGTCTGCCATGACCTGCTGGGGTGTCACGCCATACAGATCGACGACACCAGGGCTGAGGTAGGTGTAGCGTGCTTCACCCAGCGGCGCAAGCACCAGGCGAAAGAGCGCACCCGGGATCGACGCGGCCAGGTCCAGCAGCAGCGCTTCACGGGCACGCAGTGTCTCTTGCGCCTGCTTGAGCTCGGTGATGTCGTCGTGCGCCACCACCAGCCGCAGCGGGCCGGGCCCGGCCAGTCGCGACACATGCACCACAAACCAGCGCGGCGCCTGCGGTGCGTCGCACGGGTACTCAACCACAAAGCGCGGCTGCTGGCCGGCCAGCGCCAAGCGCAGCTGCGCCAAGAACGCAGATGCATGGTCTTTGCTGGGCAGGGCCGAAAGAGCGGCTTGCTCACACACATGGAGGTAGTTGCTGCCTTCGCAGCTGGCGCCCGGTGCGGCACCGTTGGCCAGGGCAAATTCGCGCCACGCCTGGTTCACGGCCAGGATCACGCCGTGGGCGTCCAGCACACACACGTGGGCGGTCAGGCCGTCCAGCACCGACGCCAGCGCGGGTGCCAGCGCGGGTGCCGATGCCGCGACCGGCTCGGTGGCCTGCGCATTGGGCGCATTGGGCGCATTAGGCTCGGCAGGCGCAGCAGTCGCAGGTGTGCCCACAGCTTTGTCCTGTTTAGGAGCGGTCAACGTGGGTTTGGACGGCTTTGCGCGGGGCATGTGCGTCTTGTTGGGGCCAGCGTGCGGGGCCCCTTGATTCTGTTCCGCCTATGCAAGGCCGTTCACATGAACAGGACCGCACAAACACCGCTTGTCAGACCTTTGCCGCAGCACCAGGTGTCAGGCTGGCGCTGCGCCGCTCAGTTGCCAGGCCGGCGCGGCTGCCCTTGCCCGATCAATCGGGCATGGAC
>CAZUKT010000274.1:2377-6619 GCA_964620975.1 uncultured Rubrivivax sp.
CACACCCGGCGCCAGGCGGATGTCCAGCAATTGAAACTGGCCACGTGTGGCATGCGCCTGCTGCAGCGCAGCCACCAGGTCGGCGCGTGTGTGCACGGTGTGGCCGCGCCCGCCCATGCCGGCGGCCATGTGGGCAAAGTCCCAGTGGCTCAGGTCGTTGAAGCGGCCTGCAGGTTCAAAGGTGCGCAGCATTTCCCAGCTTGCGTTGTTGAACACCAGCACGATGGGGTCACAGCCACAGCGGGTGGCGTTGCCCAGTTCCCAGCCCGTCATCTGGAAGGCGCCGTCGCCCACCAAAATGATGGGCCGCTGGCCCGTGGCCACCTGCACACCCAGGCCGGCGGGCACACCGTAGCCCATGGTGGCGTAATAACCCGGGGCCACCAGCGTGGCGTGGTGGATGTCCATGGCGGTGAACAAACAGTCGCCCACGTCACTGGCCAGCGGCATGGGGCCATGCTGGTGCAGCAGCGCGTTCACGGCCGCGGCGATGTCGCTGGGCGTGACGCCGGCGTCGTCGGCCGGCGGCCAGGCGCATGGGGGCGGGGCCGGGGCCGCAAAAGAAGGTGCGGCTTGGTCAGCATTTGCAGCAGACGCGGCAGCCGGCGCCGGCACCGCAGCAGCCGTTGGCAACAGGGCCACAGGTGGCAGCAGGTGCAGCGCGGGCAGCGGCGGCACGCGGGCCAGCAAGGCATCCACCAGCGCGGCAATCGGCAGCGCCTGGTACACGTGGTGGCCCATGGCCACGTCACCGTCATAGGCGTGCATGGCCTGGCGCAAATCAATGCGCCGTGCCGACACGGCAAAGTTGGTGTCTGACACGATCACCCCCAGCAGCAGCAGTGCGTCTGACTGCTCCACCTGGGCGCTGACCTGCGGGTCTCCGGCCAGGCCGAGGTAGGTGCCGATCAGCGGCACGTCGGCGTGGGCCAGCAGGCCGCGGCCCATGAAGCTGGTGACCACCGGAATGCGCAGCCGGCGCGCCAGTTCGGCCACGCGGTCTTCCAGTGCATAGCGACGCACTTCAACACCCACCATCAACATGGGGCGCTGTGCGGCGCGCAGCCGGGCCAGCAGTTCGTCGGCGCAGGCGGCCAGGCGGTCGGCGTCGTGGGCGGCATCGGGCATGACACCGTTGCGGCCGCTGCCGGGCACGGCCGCGCACAGCCTGGCCGGCATGTCGCGGGGTATTTCAAGGTACACCGGGCGTGACCGGGCCAGCGCCGCGTTCAGCACACGGGCCATGAGTTCGGGTGCGCGCAGGGCGTCGTCGAGCCGGGCACGGTCTACCGTGAGTTCTTCAAACACCCGCCACTGCGAGTCCAGCGACTTGACCTGGTGGTGCAGCAGGAAACCACTGGCAGCTTCGTGTGCCGCAGGGGCGCCAGAAATCACCACCAGCGGCACCCGTTCGGCATAGGCGCCCGCCACCACGTTGACCAGATTGAAGGCACCCGCGCCGTAGGTCACCGCCGCCACACCCAACCCGCCGCGTGCGCGCGCCGCGCCGTCGGCCGCAAAGCCCACGCCCGGCTCGTGCGAAAGGGTGTGCAAGGGCAGCAACGCGGACTTTTCAAATTCGCGAAACAGCGGCAGTGCAAAGTCGCCGGGGATGCCAAAGATCTCGGTCGCGCCACGGGCTTTCAGGGCCTGCAGCAGCCGGTGCGTGAGCGTGGCCCCAGGGTCAGCGGCCGGCGCTTCTGCTGCTGCGGCCGCTGCCGTGTTCAATGGATCACCAGCAAGGGCAGCTTGCTGCCGGCCAGCACGGCCTTGGTCTGCGACCCGAACAAGAATTCACCAAACGCACCGCGCCCGTGCGTGACCATCAGGATCATGTCGCAGCCGCGTGATTCGGCGGCTTCAATGATGGCGCGGTCCACACGCGGCACCTGGTCGTGGTAGCCCTCAAACGGCACCCCGGCGGCAACTGCAGCGGCCTCGAACTTGGCCAGCACCTGCTGCGCGTGGGACAGTGTCATGGCGTCGTGCTCACGCACTTCTTCCAGGTACACGGCATGCGGTCGCGGCCCCGGTGGTGCGGGCAAGATGGGCTCGGCCACAAAGCCGGTAATGGCCGCCCCCAGCTGTTTGGCCAGTTCAACACTGGCCTGGATGGCGCGGTCGGTGAGCTCATTGCCGTCCACGGGCACGAGGATTCTTTTGTACATGGGTGCTTCCCTTCGCGTTGCCGGATGCCACGCGCTTGAAGCGCGAATTTAGGCACGCCCAACAGCAGCCGGTTTGAGCCAACCCAAACTCCAACCACATTTATCAGCACTGCATGCCGCTCATTTGTCACGCCATGTGCGCAGCCTGCGGGCAAACCCGCAATGTGGGACGTGGCCCGGTGTCAGAGTGGCCACTTGGCCACCTGGCCACTTGGCCCACAGCCCTGCCCCGGCCTTCAGGACTTGGCCGACAAAGGCACCGGGTTGGAGTCGCTGAAACCTTCGCGGCGCTGGGCCTCGCAGGCGAACTCTTCCATCTCGGGATCCAGCGCGTCACGGGCGCACACCAGGCCCACGGGCCGGCCGTGCTCTACCACTGGCACATGCCGCATGCCGTGCTGGTGCATCAACAGCAGCGCGTGGCCGAAAGTGCCTTCGGGGTCCACGGTGATGGGCTCTGGCGTCATGACATGGGCCAGCGTGGTGCAGTTGGCGTCCAGCCCCGCCGCCAGCACGCGGCACACGGCGTCGCGTTCGGTAAAGATACCGGCCAGTTGGTCGCCCTGCACCACCAGCACCGCACCCAGTTTGCTGCCTGCCAGCAAACGGGCCGCGTCGGTGACAAGACTTTCCGGCGACGCGATGAGCATGTGTTCGTGCTCCATGACGTTACGGATGCGCTGACTGAACATTTCAGTCTCCCAAGACCCAGGTTGACGGTGGTCTGCAGCGTGCCCCTGTGCCAAGGCGCGCCACATGAAACAACACGATAGGTCGCGCCGCCGCAGCGTCTTTGACCTTGCACAAGCCGCTGCGCGGCGTGGCCCACAAATCAGAGTGGGCGCTGCGATGCCTCAATGTGCGTGGCCCCCCGGCCGACCGGCCAGCGGGCAACGGCGCGCCCGCGAAACGGCGAAGTACTTGCATGGCAAAGCCGCAGCGTCAGCCGCCTGCGCCCATCAGCGCCAGCAGCACACCACCGGCCACCACGCTGGCCACCTGCCCGGCGGCATTGGCGCCCATGGCGTGCATGAGCAGGAAGTTCTCAAAGTCTTCTTCCTGCGCCACCTTCTGCACCACACGCGCCGCCATGGGGAAGGCGCTGATGCCGGCCGCGCCCACCAGCGGGTTGACCTTGCCGCCGCTCAACACATTCAGCAGCTTGGCAAACAGCACCCCGGCAATGCCGTCCACCGCAAAGGCCAGGATGCCCAGCACCAGAATGAGCAGCGTGCTGGGTTTGAGGAATTCCACACCCACCATGGTGGAGCCGATGGCCAGGCCCAGGAACAGCGTCACCGTATTGGCAATCTCGTTGGACGACGCATGCGTGAGCCGCTCTACAGCGCCCGACTCCTTCATCAGGTTGCCAAGCATCAACATGCCGATCAGCGGCGTGGCAAAGGGCACCAGCGTGCCCACCAGCACCGTGACCACGATGGGAAACAGCACACGCGTGCGGCGGCTGATGCGGCGCTGGCTGTAGGGCATGCGAATGAGGCGTTCCTTGCGTGTCGTCAGCAGCCGCATGATGGGCGGCAGGATGATGGGCACCAGGCTCATGTAGCTGTAGGCCGCCACGGTAATGGGCCCCAGCAGGTGCGGCGCCAGCAGGCCACTGACATAGATGGAGGTGGGCCCGTCTATGGCGCCGATGATGCCGATGGACGCCGCTTCAGGCCGCGTAAAACCAAAGGCCAGCGCCAGCAGCAGCGTCATGAAAATACCGAATTGCCCCGCCGCACCCAGCAGCACCAGGCGCGGGTTTTCAAGCAGCGGGCCGAAGTCTGTGAGCGCACCGATGCCGATGAAGATGAGCAAGGGGAACAGCTCGTTCTTGATGCCCATGTCGTACAGCACACGCAACATGCCGTCGTGCGCAATGAGCGGGCTCAGCGGCAGGTTGGCCAGCAGACAACCCGCGCCAATGGGCAGCAGCAGGAGCGGCTCGTAGCCTTTGACGATGCCCAGGTACAGCAGCACAAAGGCCACACCCATCATCACCAGCGACTGCGGGCTTACGTGCAGCACGCCCTGCATCAGCAGGCTCAGGGTTTCGGGGCCGAGCACCGCC
>CAZUKT010000275.1:0-2603 GCA_964620975.1 uncultured Rubrivivax sp.
GTGGCCTACCCGGCCGACATCGCCGACATGGCCGACTGCGACCGCTTCGTCAAGTTGCTGGTTGAAAACCACGGTGGCGTGGACTTCCTCATCAACAACGCCGGCCGCAGCATCCGCCGCGCCATTGAAAGCAGCTACGACCGCTTTCATGACTACGAGCGCACCATGCAGCTCAACTACTTTGGCTGCCTGCGCGTCACCATGGGCCTGCTGCCGGGCATGGTGGCCAAGAAGAAGGGCCATGTCGTCAACATCAGCAGCATTGGCGTGCTGACCAACGCGCCGCGTTTCAGCGCCTACGTGGCCAGCAAGGCCGCGCTGGACGCCTGGACACGCTGTGCCAGCAGCGAATTCGCCGACCAGGGCGTGAGCTTTACCACCATCAACATGCCACTGGTGCGCACGCCCATGATCGCGCCCACAGGGCTGTACAACAACGTGCCCACGCTGTCGCCCGAAGAAGCCGCCGACATGATCGCCCAGGCCTGCATCAGCAAGCCGGTGCGCATTGCAACGCGGCTGGGCATTACCGGGCAGGTGCTGCATGCACTGCTGCCACGCATTGCGCAGATCGGCATGAACACCACCTTCCGCATGTTCCCGGATTCATCGGCAGCCAAGGGTGCGAAGGCGGGCGACAAGGCCGCCAAGCCGCAGCTCAGCGCCGAAGCGGTGGCGGTGCAGCAACTGATGCGGGGGATTCACTTCTAGGCGGGGCAACGCATGCGCCGCTGCGGCAGCGCTACTCGGCCCGCACCACATTGCGGCCGGCGGCCTTGGCGCTGTACAGCGCATGGTCAGCGTGCTGGTACAGGGTGGTGAAGTCAACGCTGTTGCCGCTGGCTGCGGCCAGGCCCACGCTGGCCGTGACGCTGATCGTGTGGCTCCCTGATTGCACCTGGGTGGCCGCCACACACTGCCGCAGCTTTTCTGCCAAGCCAAGTGCGGCTTCACGCTGGGTGTGGGGCAGCAACACCATGAATTCTTCACCACCCATGCGCGCCACCACGTCGCTGACACGCACATGGGCGCGCAGCACGGCAGCCACCGCCACCAGCACGGCGTCGCCAGCCGGGTGGCCCCACTGGTCGTTGACGCGCTTGAAGTGGTCCAGGTCAATCAACAGCAGGCCCAGCGCCAGCCCATAGCGCCGGGCGCGCTCCACTTCAAGCCGGCCCAGCCTTTCAAACTCGACCCTGTTGACGAGGCCGGTGAGGCCGTCGCTGGTGGCCAGCCGCCGCAGTTCAAGCTGCTGGCTGTGCATTTGCGCCTGCCGCTGCGCAAGTTGCCGCGTCAGCAGCAGGTTGCGTGCGGTCTTGCGCCAGGTCAGCGTGGCCAACGCCCACGCCAGCACGGCCGCGCTGAAGCCGTTGGCCCGGTTGGACAGCAGCAGCATGGCGTCGCCCTGGGTCTGCCCCAACGCCCAGAAGTACACGGCGTAGGCCACCGCAAACAAGACCGCCGCCGTCAGCGGCCGCTGCAGCAGCGTCACACCCACAAGCACACTGGCCATGAAGAAAGGCGTGATGTTGGGTGTAACCCACTGGTCTACCGCCACCACCAGTGCCGCAAACACCAGCGCCAGCACAAAGGCGGCCGCGCCGCAGGCCTGCGTCCATGCCGGGCGCGCTGCAGGCGGCATGCGGTGCAGCCGCCAGGCCAGCAGCCCCATCAGCCCCGCCACGCCGACCATGCCCAGGTGCAGCGCCACCAGGGTATGCCGCCACTGCGCCACCTGGGCCGCTTCGGCCACACGCGGGCCACTGAAGGCAATGGCGTGAAGCAGGCTCACACACAACATCACCCCGGCCATGCCCTGCAGGCGGCGCAGGTTGTCGTGCGCCAGTTCGGCGGCAACGGCGGCGTTTTCAAGCCGCGCCTTGGCCAGCGCGGCGATCAGGCGTTTGATGAGGTCAGGCATGCGCAGCGGGAGGCCGGGCCGGGCATGAAGCGGTGTTTGCCATGGCGAGCGAGGAGTGTGCCTTGTGGCGCCGCGCAGCCACACGGCGCAAATGCCTGCGCCTTGCCCAGCATCAAACCGCGCCGTTCAACCCGCCACTTGCAGCACCAGCTTGCCAAAGTTTTCACCCGTGAAGAGCTTGCCCAGCGCGCCGGGGAAGGCCGCCACGCCGCCGCCGACCACGTCTTCCTTGCTCTTCATGCGGCCGTCCTTCAAGTAGCCGGCCATCTCGGCAATGGCCTGGGGGTAGCGGCTGGCGTAGTCGAAGACGACGATGCCTTCCATGCGCGCGCGGTTCACCAGCAGGCTCAGGTAGTTCTTGGGGCCTTGTACCGGTGTGGTGTTGTTGTACTGGCTGATGGCGCCGCAGATGATGATGCGGGCCTTCTTGTTGATGCGTGTCAGCACGGTGTCGAGAATGTCGCCGCCGACGTTGTCAAAGTAGATGTCGACGCCGGCCGGGCAATGCTGCTTCAGGCCTTCACGCACGGCGTCCCACTTGGCGGCACCTTCAGGCGCGGTGGCCTTGTAGTCGATGCAGGCGTCAAAACCAAGTTCCTTGACCACCCATTCGCACTTGGCCGCGCCGCCGGCAATGCCCACCACGCGGCAGCCCTTGAGCTTGGCGACTTGCCCCACCGTC
>CAZUKT010000275.1:2613-6604 GCA_964620975.1 uncultured Rubrivivax sp.
ATGAGGCCGAAGTAACCCGTCATGCCGGGCATGCCCAGCACGTTCAGCCACTGCGTGACCGTGCCCAGGCGCAGGTCGATCCTGGCCAAGCCGCTGCGCGGCAACTGGGCTGCGCTGATGCTCCAGTACTCCTGCACCCCGGGGCCCCCGGTGACGTGCTCGCCCACCGCAAAGGCCGGGTTCCTGGACGCCACCACCACGCCGATGCCGCCGGCACGCATGACCTCGCCGATGCCCACGGGCGGGATGTAGCTCTTGCCTTCGTTCATCCAGCCACGCATGGCGGGGTCCAGGCTCAGCGCCAGCACCTTGACCACAAGCCCACCTTCGGCAGGTTCGGCCACCGGCTCTTCGGTGGCCTGCCAGTCACTGGCTTGGGGCAGGCCCACGGGGCGGGCGGCCAGGCGGATTTGGTGGTTGCTGATGCCGGCAAGCGTGCTTGTCATGGTCGTCTCCAATGCTTGGTTTCAAAAGGCCATGCTAGCCGGCCCCACACGCCACAGACGTCACCGGCGCGACGGCGCGACGGCGCGACGGCGCAACCGGGGGCACACACCAGCGCCAATGAACGACGCTGAGCGCCACCGCACAACGCGCGCCCAAGCAGCGCGGCGCAGATCAACGCAGCCCGATGCCCGCCTCGCGCGCCGCCACGATGGCCTGCGACCGCGTTTGCACATCCAGCCGGCCAAAGATGGCCGACACCTGGTTGCGCACCGTCTTTTCAGACAGGCCCAACGTGGCGGCAATCTGCGTGTTGTCGCGGCCGCGGGCCAGCAGTTCCAGCACTTCACACTGCCGGCTCGAGAGTGCGTTGATCTGCGGCAGGCTGCGCGCAGCGTCACGCGGCAAGAAGGCGTCCACCGCCTGCAGCCACTGGCGCCAGCCTGCTTCGTCTTCCAGCAGCAGGTGGTTGCCGCTGTCGATGGACACAAACTGTGCGCCGGCTATGCCGGTGGCCATCAAGCGGCCTTCTTCAAAAGGCACGCGCACGTCGTTGCGGCTGTGCAGCACCAGCGTCGGGCAGCGCACCTGCGCCAGCAGCGGCGTGACGTCGATGTCATTGAAGGCGCGCATGAAGGCCGCCGCGTTTTCGGGGGATGTCGAAAGCCGTTCCATTTCATTGAACCACTGGTGCTGTTCGGCCGTGCCGCCAGGGATGAACTGCGTGGTGAAGAACTGGCGGAACGACGGGTCCTGTTTGCCCCAACCCAGCGCCGCCAGGCGGGCCATGGTTTCGGCCTCATCCCGCTGCTGCGGCGTGCTGCTGCGCACCAGGCGGCCGCGCGCATAACCACCATGCAACACCAGGTGGGTGACGCGTTCTGGGTGGCGCACCGCGTAGGCAATGGCCACGGCCGCACCCTGAGAGATGCCGAGCAGCGCAAAGCGCGGGGCCTGCACGGCATCGACCACGGTTTCCAGATCGCGCACCCAACTGTCGAAGCTGAGTTCGGGCACCTGCCAGTCCGACAGCCCGCAACCCCGTTCGTCGTAGCGAACAAAGCTGCCGCGCGCGCTCATGGCCCGCAGCAGGTGGCTCCACACGCCACTTTGCCAATCAACTTCCAGGTGCGACAGCCAGGTTGCGGCCTTCACCATCAGCGGGGAGCCGCGGCCACTGCTGGCATAGGCCAGGCGCACGCCGTCGGCGCTACGCACGAAGCGGATCTGCTGGCGCTCTGAAGACAGTGACAAAGGGGTGCACCTCCTTTCCCGAGGCTAGCAGCGGTGGCAGCGCGCCGCCCCCAGGTTGGTAGGGATTGCGCGCCCCCCTCAAGAAGGGGGACGTCGGGGCGCGGGTCCCGCAATTTGACGCCGGCACGGGTGCGCACGGGACGTGCGTCCCGTGCCTGCTGCCAGCAGACACCCGAGACTGCCGCTGCCCCACCCACCCTCGTCGCCACGCCCACCACGCACCCAACACCCAGGAGTCCCCATGAAACCCTTCATTACCCGCACCCTTGCACTCGGACTGCTTTCACTGCCCGGCCTGGCAGCGGCGCAGTTGCAGGTGCTCAGCGCCAGCGGCGCCAATGCCGGCGCCCTATTGCCGGTGGTGGCTGAATTCCGCAGCGCGCTGGGCGGTGCCAACAATGGCATCAATGCCCACGCCGGCAGCGACGGTCGGCGCGAGATCAACTGGGACGGCGTGCCCATCGGTTTTTCGGCGCCCAACACGCTCAACGCCAACTTCTTCAACCAGAACTCGCAGCGTGGCCTGCAACTCGTGGCCACGCCAGGTGTCAGCGGTTTCATGGTCAGCGACGGCGACGCCAGCACCGCAGGTGGCAGCAACGGAGCGGGTGTGCGCTTCGACAACCTGAACAGCGGCTATTCGTCGCAGTTCACCACCTTCAGCCCGCAGAAGTTGTTCACCTCATTGGGCAGCAATGTCTATGACGTGATCTTCTTCGTGCCGCTGCTGGGCCCAGCGTTGCCCGGCAGCACGCGTGCGGTGGTCAGCGGCTTTGGCTCGGTGTTTGCCGATGTCGACATGCCGGGCACCACCACCATGGAGTACTTCGACATTCACGATGCTTCGCTGGGTGTCTTCGCAGCACCCACCGCCAGCAACGGCCTGAGCTTTGTCGGGGTGTACGACACCAGCGGCCCGGCACAAATCGCCCGGGTGCGTTTCACGCTGGGCAACGCCGTCATCGGCAATGCCGACAACGGCGGCAACTTTGACATCGTCGTCGCCGACGACTTCATCTACGGCGAGCCCGTGGCTGCCGCCGTGCCAGAACCCGCCAGCGTCTTGCTGATGACCTTGGGCTCGGCGCTGCTGGTGTGGCGCCGCCGCGCGCAGCCGCGCTAACTTGCAAGATGCGGGGCCGTTTCCCGCAACGCTGAAAAGTACGCTGCGCCCGGGCAGCGGTGGGCTTCAACCGTGAAATGCCGCAGTTGTGGCCATGCATGCAGGCGGCTTCAGTCGATGGTGTCGGCCACTGCCGTCAGCGCCGCACACCGGGCCGTGGCGGCGGTGTGCCACACATGCGCGTCAAGGTGCCTTGGCAAGCGCCGTCAGCGTGTATTGGCCGTTGACCTTTTCGGCCACAAAGCGCACGCGGTCGCCCACGGCCACGCTGTCCAGCATCTTGGCGTCGCGCACACGGAACACCATGGTCATGGGCGGCATGTCGAGGTTCTTGATCTCGCCATGCTTGAGCGTGACGCGGCCCGTGGGCTTGTCGAGCTTGGTGATTTCGCCCTGCGACATGGGGGTGTCGGCCTGTGCCAGCGTGCACGCGGCAGACAGCAGCATGGAAACAAAGAGCTTGGTCATGGGGTTCTCCAGCAGGTGCGGCCCTTGGGCCCACCGGGTGCAAGTGTGCCGCAGTGGCCGGTCCCCCGCTTTCCGCCCCGGTCATAGGGCCCAGCTCCGGGGCCCACACGGCGGCCGGCCCTGGGCCGGCAGGCTTTCTACAATCACGCGCAACGTTCGCCACCCCAAGCCGCCATGACACAAGCCTCGGATCCCGACCTGTCCCACATCACCCCGCGCGACCAGGCCGAGATCCTGTCCCAGGCGCTGCCCTACATCCGCAAGTTCCACGGCAAGACGCTGGTCATCAAATACGGCGGCAACGCCATGACCGACCCCGCCCTGCAGCAGGACTTTGCCGAAGACGTGGTGCTGCTCAAGCTGGTGGGCATGAACCCCATCGTGGTGCACGGCGGCGGGCCCCAGATCGACGACGCGCTGGCCAAGATCGGCAAGAAGGGCACCTTCATCCAGGGCATGCGCGTGACTGACGAAGAAACCATGGAAGTGGTGGAATGGGTGCTGGCCGGCGAGGTGCAACAAGACATCGTCGGCCTCATCAATGCGGCCGGTGGCAAGGCCGTGGGCCTGACCGGCCGCGACGGCGGCATGATCCGCGCGCGCCAGATGAAGATCACAGACAAGGACAACCCGGCGCTCGAACACGACATCGGCTCGGTCGGAGAGATCACGTCCATCGATCCGAGCGTGGTGAAGGCGCTG
>CAZUKT010000276.1:0-6580 GCA_964620975.1 uncultured Rubrivivax sp.
GCAAATCCGCAATGAGCGGCGGCCCGGCAGCAAATACGCGTCACTGGAAAACTGCCGCATGGAAGTGAACGAGGCCGAAGCCATGATGCGGCGCGAGGGTGTGTCGTGGCTGTCGTCCACGCACAAGTCCATAGAAGAGATCGCCACCACCATCTTGCGTGACCTGCGGCCAGATCGGCTGATCTACTGAGCGGCAAGTCGGCGGGCTGATTCATACAGGCACACGGCGGCAGCGCTGGCGTGCAGGCAAATGGCCGCAGCAATGGCCACATTCAGCGATTCTTCGCCGCCCGGCTGGGGGATGCTCACCTGCAGGGCACAACGCGCCAGAAGGGCGGCACCGACGCCCTGCCCTTCGTGCCCCATGACCCACGCGCAGGGCACAGGCAAGGGTGCCAGCGGCAGCAGCAGCCCGGCGTGTGAGCTGGTGGCCACCAGGGGCACTTGCAGGCCCGCCAATGCGGCCTCGTCCAGCCCTTCCACCAGCCGCAGCGCAAAGTGCGCACCCATGCCGGCCCGCAGCACCTTGGGTGACCACAGCGCGGCCGTGCCCTTGAGCGCAAGCACCTGGCGCACGCCAAAGGCCGAAGCGCTGCGCAGGATGCTGCCCACGTTGCCCGCGTCCTGCACGCGGTCCAGCACCACGGTGGCCACATCGGGCAGCACGTCCAGCACGTCGGGCAGGTCCAGCACAAAGCCGATGCCGGCGGGTGACTCCAGCGCGCTCAGCCCCGCAAACAGCGGCGCCGGCACCACGGCCACGCGCGCGGCATGGCTGGCCAGCGTGCGCAGCGCCGGGTCTAACCAGGCTTCTTGCGTGATCAAGGCCTGCGCAGCCACGCCACCGCGTGCGTGCAGCGCAGCACACAGGTGGTCTCCTTCGAGCCAGACCTGGCCGACACGGCGGTAGGCACCACCGTCTTGCGCCAAGCGGCGCACACGCGCCAGCAGCGGGTTGTCGCGTGAGGTGATGGCCACCGGCTCGGTCATGGCAGCACCAGCACGGCCCGCACCGGCGCAAAACTGCGGCGGTGCTGGCTGCAAGGCCCCAGGCGCTGCAACGCCGCCAGGTGCTCGGGCGTGGGGTAGCCCTTGTGCTTGTCAAAACCGTAGTCGGGGTGCTGCAGGTGCAGTTCAGCGCACCAGCGGTCGCGCTGCACCTTGGCCAGGATGGACGCGGCCGATATGGCCTGCACCTTGGCGTCGCCCTTGACGATGGCGGCCACGGGCATCGTCAACTGGGGCACGCGGTTGCCGTCCACCACCACCCGGTGGGGCAGCAGCCGCAGGCCCTCCACGGCGCGCTTCATGGCCAGCAGAGTGGCCTGCAGGATGTTGATGCGGTCGATTTCTTCGGCGCTGGCGCTGGCAATGCTGCAGCACAGGGCGCGGGCCCGAATCTCATCGAACAGGCGCTCGCGCCGGCGCGCGGAGAGCACCTTGGAGTCGGCCAGGCCGTGGATGGGCTGAAGCTCGTCCAGGATCACGGCGGCCGCCACCACCGGGCCCGCCAGCGGGCCGCGCCCGGCTTCGTCCACGCCGGCCACGAGGCCGGGCAAGCCCCAGCCCGGGCCGAGTTGGTCAAGCCTGAAGGACTTGCGCGATGGCATCGGTGGCACAGCGCGCGGTATCGCGCTTCAGCAGGTGGTGAAGGTCTTCAAAGCGGTGCGCTGCGCGCGCACTGGCGGCCGGGTCGTCCAGCCAGCGCAACACGGCCGCTGCGAGCGTGTCGGCACGGCATTCACCTTGCAGCAATTCGGGCACGACAAACTCGCGGCACAGGATGTTGGGCAGGCCCACCCAGGGCTGGTACTTCATGCGCTTCATCAGCTGCCAACTCAGCGCGTGCATGTTGTAGCCAATGACCATGGGCCGCTTGAAGAGCGCCGCCTCCAGGGTGGCCGTGCCGCTGGCAATGAGTGTCACGTCACACGCCGCCAATGCGGTGTGCGACTGGCCGTCCAGCAGTTGCAGCGGCACGCCTGGCGCATGCAAGGCTTGCAGCGGCTCCACCATGGCGCGCAGGCCGGGCGCCAGTGGCAGCACAAAGCGCAGCGTCGGTCTTTGCACGTGCAAACGGGCCACCGCCTGCAAGAAGGCCGGTGCGATGTACTGAATCTCGGACCGGCGGCTGCCGGGCAACACGGCCACCACCGCGTCGCTGTCGCCCAGGCCCAGTGTGGTGCGTGCTGCAGCACGCGGTGGCACCAAGGGTATGGCATCGGCCAGCGGGTGGCCCACAAAAGTGGCGGGCACGCCATGGGCACGCAGCAGTTCGGGCTCAAAGGGAAACAGGCAAAGCACGTGGTCCACGCTGGTGGCCATCTTCTGCGCACGGCCGCCGCGCCAGGCCCAGATCGACGGGCAGACGAAGTGGATGCTCTTGATGCCGGCCGCCCTGAGCCGCGCCTCGAGCCCGAGGTTGAAGTCGGGGGCATCCACGCCAATGAAAGCCGCGGGCCGCTCGGACAGCAGGCGCGCGGCCAGGGCATCGCGGATGCCCGAGATTTCACGGTAATGGCGCAGCACCTCGACATACCCGCGCACGGCCAGCTTGTCGTGTGGCCACCAGGCCGTGAAGCCGTGTTCGGCCATTCGCGGGCCACCAATGCCGGCAGTTTGCAGATCGGGCCAACGCTCGCGCAGGCCGCCCAACAGCAAACCAGCGAGCAGGTCACCAGAGGCCTCGCCGGCGACCATGCCGAGTTGCATCAGCAGCCCAGGCTCAGCGGACGATGCCGCGTGTGGCGGCGGCCAAAAAGTCCTGCAGCATCGCGATGTCAGCGTCGCCGCCTTCCACTGTGCCGGCCAGCGCCGCAATTGCAACGCTGGCGTCTTCGAGCTTGAGGCCGTCGCGGTACAGCAGGCGGTGCATTTGCTTGACGAGCGCGATGCGTTCGCGTGAAAAGCCGCGCCGGCGCAGGCCTTCGGCGTTGAAGCCGTGCACCGCCAGCGGGTTGCCTGAGACGGTCATGAAAGGCGGCACGTCTTGCGAGACACGGCTCTGGAAGCCCAGCATCACATGGGCGCCTATCCTGCAGAACTGGTGCACGCCGGTGAGGCCACCCACGATGGCCCAGTCGCCCACGTGCACATGCCCGGCCAGCGTGGCGTTGTTGGCCAGTATGGTGTGGCTGCCCAGTTGCACGTCGTGCGCCACGTGCACGTAGGCCATGACCCAGTTGTCGTCGCCAACACGCGTAACACCACCGTCTTGGGCCGTGCCGCGGCTGATGGTGCAGAACTGGAAGAAAGTGTTGCCGTCACCGATGTGCAGCGCCGTTGGCTCGCCACCGTACTTTTTGTCTTGCGGAGCGCAGCCCAGCGCCACGTGGCTTGAAATGCTGTTGCCACGCCCAATGGTGGTCGGGCCATCGATCACGCAATGCGCGCCTATCGTGCTGCCCTGGCCAACCGTGACGCCGGCACCCACGATGGCGTAAGGGCCGACGCGGACGTCGGCAGCCAGTTCAGCCGCTGGGTCGACGATGGCCGTGGGGTGTATCAACACCACGGCTTCAGACCACCTTGCGCATGGTGCACATCAGGTCGGCTTCCACCGCCAACTGCCCGTCCACCGTGGCGCGGGTCTTGTAGCGGTAGATGCCGGCCTTGGCGCGGTCGATGCGCGCTTCAAGTATGAGCTGGTCCCCTGGCACCACAGGGCGCTTGAAGCGTGCGTTGTCAATGCCGACAAAGTACACCACCGTGTCTTCTCCGGGATCGGTGCCCAGGGATTCAAACGACAGCAGCGCGGCGGCCTGCGCCAGTGCTTCCAGCATCAGCACACCCGGCATCACCGGGCGTATCGGAAAGTGGCCGGGGAAAAACGGCTCGTTGATGGTGACATTCTTGAGCGCGCGGATGCTCACATTCTTTTCGAGCTCGATCACGCGGTCGACCAGCAAGAACGGGTAGCGGTGCGGCAACTTGCGCAGGATGTGTTGAATGTCGAGCATCGTCAGGTCTTTCTTTCCAGCGCCCGCAACCTGTCGCGCAGCGCATGCAATTGCCGCAGCGTGGCGGCGTTTTTTTCCCAGGACGCATTGTCATCGAAGGGAAACGCGCCGCTGTACTGCCCCGGCTTGTGGATAGAGCGTGTGATGAGCGTGGCCGCCGAGATGTGCACGTGGTCGCAGATCTCCAGGTGCCCCAGGATGATGGCGCCGCCACCGGCCGTGCAGTGCCTGCCAATGCGCGCGCTGCCGGCAACGCCCACGCAGCCTGCAAAGGCACTGTGCGCGCCGACCCGAACGTTGTGGCCGATCTGCACCAGGTTGTCGAGCTTGACGCCGTCTTCAAGCACGGTGTCATCCAGCGCGCCGCGGTCGACGCAGGTGTTGGCACCGATTTCGACATCGTCGCCAATGAGCACCGCACCGAGTTGTTCGATCTTCTCCCAGTGGCTGCCACTTTCGTCCTTGGCCGGGGCAAAGCCAAATCCGTCAGCACCGATCACCGCGCCGCTGTGCACCAGGCCGCGTGCGCCGATGCGGCAGGCCTCGGCCAGCATGACATGCGGCTTGAGCACCGTGCCTGCGCCCACGGCCGAGCCTTCGGCCAGGTGGCAGTGGGTGCCGATGACAGCGCCCGCCCCCACCACCGCACCGCGTGCGACATAGGTCAGCGCGCCGATGGATGCCGTCGGATTGATGAAGGCGCCCTCTTCCACCACGGCGCTGGCGTGCACACCGGCCGCCGGTGTGCGGCGAGTCTGCATCGCCCACCACTGCGTGAGGCGCGCAAAGGCCAGGTACGGGTCGGCACAGACGATGGTGGCACCGCGCGCCACGGCCAGGTCACGCATGGCCGGGGCCACGATCACGCATGCGGCCCGTGAGGCCGTCAACTGCGACTGGTAGCGCGGGTTGGCAAGAAACGAGATGGTCTGCACGTCAGCGGCATCGAGCGCGCCAATGCGTGACACCAAAGTTGTGGCATCCCCCACCAGTTCGCCGCCCAGCAGCGCTGCCAGATCGGCCAAGCAGGCTTGCACCACCTTGCAGCGCTCAGCACTCAGGCCGTGGTGGCGCCACGAGGCGTCACTTGCCGGCGGCAGCGGGTGTGTTGAGCACCTTGATCACCTTGTCGGTGATATCGACACGGGCGCTGGCCAAAATCACTTCCTGCAAGATCAGGTCGTACTTTTCAGCGTCAAAAATCTGCTTGATGACGCGGTTGGCACGCTCCACCACGCTGGCCAGTTCTTCGTTGCGGCGCTGGTTCAGGTCTTCCTGGAACTCGCGGCGCTTGCGCTGCAGGTCGCGGTCTTGCTCAACCAGCTCGCGCTGGCGACGGCTTACCTCGGTGGGCGACAGCGTGGGCGTGTCCTTGTCGAGCTTGTCGGCAGCTGACTTCAGTTTGCCCGCGATATCGGTCAGCTCACGTTCGCGTTTGCCGAACTCGGCTTCCAACTTGGCCTGGGCCGCCTTGGCGGGTGCAGCCTCGCGCATCACACGCTCGCTGTTGACATAGCCGATCTTGAGGTCCTGCGCGGCGGCAGGGGCAGCCACAGCCAGCAGCAACGAGGCTGCAGTGAATGCGCGAATAGCGAACGTCTTCATCAGAAGGCAGTCCCGATCTGGAATTGGAAACGCTGGATTCTATCGTTGCGCTGTACGCGCACCGGACGACCCCAGCTCAGCTTGAGCGGGCCCACTGGCGATATCCAGCTCAGGCCCAGGCCCACCGAAGCCCGCAGCGACGACGCGGTGACGTTTTCGTCTTCGCGCCACACGTTGCCGGTGTCGGCAAAACCAAAGATGCGCAGCGTCCGGTCATTGCCCGTGCCGGGCACCGGGAAGTACAACTCGGCGTTGGCATTGAAGCGCCGCGCGCCGCCGATGTAGGCCCCGGTGGGGTCCACCACACCCAGCGAGCCTTGTTCGAACGCTCGCACCGTGCCCAGGCCGCCACCGTAGAAGTTCTTGAACACCGGGTAAGGCTTGCCACCCAGGCCCTTGCCGATGCCGATTTCAGCATTCACACCCAGGGTCAGGCGCAGTGGCAATGACCAGTATTCCTGGTACTGGATGTTGGTCTTGAGGTAACGCACCTCGCCGGCCAGGCTCCACTCAAAGAACAGCCGCTGGTAGCGGCCTGCGCTGGGCACCAGCAGGCTGTCGCGGCCGTCACGCGCCCACCCCAGGGTCAAGGCATAGGCATCGGTCTTGTTGCCATACAGCGCGCGGTAGTTGAGCCATGCCAGCGGCAGACCCACCGATGTGCCAAGTTCGGTGCGCTCCCAGCCCAGCCCCATGTAGACGGTGTCGTACTCTGAGAAAGGCACACCAAAACGCACCGATGCGCCGGGCGTCTTCAGGTCATAGGACTCGCCCAGGTAGTTGATGGGGCGGCTGGTGCGGTAGAAAGCATCCAGCGCCAAGGAGACGCCGTCCACCGTCCAGTACGGGTCCACGGTGCTGACGACCAAGGTCCGGGCGTTGCGGCTGGTATTGACTTCGATACCCAGGCTGTTGCCCGAGCCAAAAGCGTTGTCCTGCCGGATCGAGGCGGTGAAGGTAAGCTTTTCGGCGTTGGAGTAACCCGCGCCCACCATCAGGTTGCCGGTGGGCTTTTC
>CAZUKT010000277.1:0-6558 GCA_964620975.1 uncultured Rubrivivax sp.
CTTTTCCAGTAGGCCTCGATCAGGGTTTCGCCGCGTGCGTACCGCGCCACCAGCAACGAGGCACGGGGAAATTTCTCCTGCTTGTTGCAGGGCTCTTCTACCGTGCCGTAGCTGGCGGTGGCGCCGGCGTCCAACCAGGCCGTGGCGGGCATCTGGCCCCGCGCGTCGGGCAGGATGCCGGCCCAGCTGGTCAAGTGGTCGGCCACGGCGCCGGGCAGGTAGGTGTTGGTGGCGATTTTGTCCACACTGCCCAGCCCGGTCAGGTAGAACATGACCGATCGCTGGTTGACGACCAGGTCGCTGGCCGTGCCCGCCGAGTTGTCCACGTAGTGCATGGCGACGCCGGCCACGGCTTTGGAGGCCAGAAGCTGGAAATCGGGGTAGCGGGTCTGGCTGCGTGGCTCGTCGCTGGTGCGCACCAGCCAGGCGTGGGCGGCGTCGGTGGCGTTGGCGATGTTTGTGCGGGAGCCGTCGGCGGCCACGCCACGCGCAATCAGCACGCGGGCCTGCTCCAGCGTGCTGGCCCCCAGCATCATGGAAGGCCGCAACCCCAGGTCGGTAAAAGGCGCGCCGCTTTCGCTGTTGTAGTAGGGCGAGGCCTGGGTGGCGCTGCACTGGCCGCAGTAGCGGGCGTCAAAGCCAAATGCCAACGCACTGGTCAGGCTCATATAACAAAACTCGCCCGGCACGCGACTCGGGCCATACACCCGCGACGGCCGCGTCCATGTCACCAGCGTGGCCTGCACGCTGCCCGGCAGCCGGGCATCAAGATTGGCCTTGAGCGCGGCGAAGGCGGTGGACGTGATGACGTCGCTGCCCGTGGGCACGGCCAACGCCACCATGTTGGCCGCCGGAATACCGCGCTTTTGCTGGTATTCCAGTGCGATGGCTTCACTGGTGGCGTCGCCCTGCGCTACCAGCACCGCCAGATCGGCCGGGCCCAGGGTGCGCAAAGGCGGTGGCACACCGCCGTCGCTATCGCTGCCACCACCACCACCGCCGCAACCTGCGAGTGTCATCAGGAATAGCCAGCACAGGCGCAACAACAGCACGGGGGCCTTGGGCCGATGCCCCAGCAAGGCCGCCATCAATCGACCTTGGCCCCCGAGGCCTTGACCACCTGGGCCCACTTCTTGGACTCGGCGGCGATGAACTTGACGAAGGCATCAGGCGTCATGCCGCTGGGGTTGGCGCCTTGGGACAGCAGCCGCTCTTTCATGGCCGGCAGGGCCAGCGCCTTGGCGGTTTCCTGCTGCACGCGGCTGACGATATCGGCCGCCGTGCCAGCAGGCGCCAGCAGGCCAAACCACGAGCTGGCTTCGTAGTTGCGCAGCAGCAGGCCGCCGGCTTCGGCCACGGTGGGCAAGTCGGGCATGGCGGCTGAGCGCTGGCCGCTGGTCACGGCCAGCGCCTTGAGGCGGCCGCTCTTGATGTGCGGCATGGCGCTGGGCAGGTTGTCGAACATCACGTCCACGTTGCTGGCCATCAGGTCTATGAGCGCGGGGCCCGAGCCCCGGTAGGGCAGGTGGACCATGAAGGTGCTGGTGAGCGTCTTGAAGAGCTCTCCGGCCAGGTGGATGCTGGTGCCGTTGCCCGAACTGGCCATGTTGAGCCGGCCCGGGTTGGCGCGCAGCGCCTTGATGAAGTCAATGACGTTCGTGACACCGTATTTCTGCGCCGAGGCCGGGTTGATGACCAGCACGTTGGGCACCCCCGCCACCAGCGTGACGGGTGCAAAGTCCTTCACCGCGTCATAGGGCATCTTGGGGTAGAGGCTCGGGTTGATGGCGTGTGTGCCCACCGTGCCCATGAGCAGCGTGTGGCCGTCGTTGGGTGACTTGGCCACCTCGGCCACACCGTTGTTGCCCCCGGCGCCGGGTTTGTTGTCCACCACAAAGGGCTGGCCAAAGGCCTTTTGCAGCTCGGGCGCCAGCGCGCGCGCCAGGATGTCGGTGGTGCCGCCGGCCGCAAAGGGCACCACGATGCGCACGGGCTTGCTGGGCCAGCCGCCCTGCGCATGGGCGGCAAGGGGTGCCAGGGCAGCGGCGGCAATCAGGTCACGGCGGGTCAGGGTCATGGGGGGTTCCGGATGGGGTGGCACACCCGAGTGTGCCGCTGTGGTGGCGGGGCCGCAGCCGGGGGCATCCCTAGACGGCCACTGCGGCCGCCACTACAACTTCATTTCAAGGCGCAACTGCCAGTTGGTGTAGTTCATGTTGGTGCTCTCCGACGTGCTGCGCTCTGTCTTGCCGGTGACGACGTTGGTGCTGCCGTTGATGCTGGTGCTGATGTAGTCGTGCGGATCCAGGTTGCTGGCCATCAGGCGCACGCCCAGCGCGGGGTTCACCGTCCACAGCGTGAACAGGTCCCACACACGTTTGGTGCTGGTGATGCTGGTCTGGTCTACGTCGAGCCGCGTGGTGGTGGCAGGCACCCAGTTGAAGTTGCCGCCCAGTGTGAGCGGCAGGCCGCGCAGGCGGTAGTCGGCACCGATGTTGCCGCTGGCCTTGGCCTGCTGGTCGAGCCGGTTGTCGGGGCCGGGCACCTGTTTGACGCGGCTGCGGTACAGCGCCAGGTTGCTGCGCAGTTCCACACCGGGTGCACCGGTGATGACCTGGTCGAGCCTGAACTTGGCTTCCAGCTCAATGCCGCTGGTGCTGGCGTCGCCGATGTTGCGCTGGCGGCGCACCCATCGCGGGTAAACGCTCCAGGACACATCCTCTTGCGCCACGCTGCCCCGGATGAGGTTGCTGATGTTGCGGTGGAAGACGTTGGCGCTGAGCACACCCCCGCCTTCAAGGTAACGCTCCAGCGCCAAGTCGATGCCGGTGGCCAGCTCGGGCTTCAGGTCGGGGTTGCCGGCGCTGTCGGGGTAGGTCTCTCGGTTGGCCTGGTCCACCGGGCTGACCGGGAATTCGCGGTTGATGCTGGGCCGTGCGATCAGTGCGCCCAGCGGCGGGCTTCGGTAGCTGCGTGTCAGGCTGACGCGCACCTGGTCGCGGCTCTTCGGGTCGGGCTTCCACACGGCGTGCAGCAGGGGCGTCCACACGCTGCTGGTGTTCTTGGGTCGTTCACTCTGGCCGGTGTCGCCGTGGGTGGTGATGCCTTCCCAGCGCAAGCCGGCGTGCACACCCCAGTTTGGGTTGAGCTGCCATTCGTCTTGTGCATAGGCCGCCAGGCGCAGGGTGCTGGCCTTGAGGTTGTCGCCAAAGTCGGCCAGGTCGGGCACCGAAACCCGGGTCTCCTGGCGCGCCACGGCTTCGATCTCGCCGCCGGTCACCAGGCTGTGTTCGGTGGCCGGTTTCTCGGCCGTACCCCCGCCCGCCACGCTGCTGGCCTTGAGCGTGAGGTTGAGCGACTGCTCGCGGGTGCGCGACACGTCGGTAAAGCTGCGCACGGCGGCCGTGCTGGTGTTGACAAATTCATTGCGCTCGCTTTCGTTGCGCGAGCGCCAGGCGCCACCGTGGCCGTTGACTTCAACTCGCACATCGCCCACACGCTGGCGCCACATGACCCCCAGCCGCGCGTTGGTGAAGGCGCTGCTGGTGAGCGTGGTGCCGGTGTCGTAGAACGGCGGCGTGGTGCTTTGGCGCAGGCTCTGCTGCAGGGCAAAGCGGCTGTCGCTGTCGGCCTGGGTGCTGAAGACAGACGGCATCAGCGACAGTGAATCACCCAGTTCGTTCAGCCGCCACAACAGGCGGCCGCTGAAATTGCCGCCCAGACGGTTTTCAAGTGAATGCGACTGGCCGCTGCGTTCTTCCAGCAGCGCGTCGGTGCTGGCGTCTTGCACGGTGGTGTGGCTGGCGCTGTTGCTTTCACGCCGGCCCTTGAAGACACCGGCGTTGACGGTGTAGGTGAGCGTGCCACTGGTGTCGTTGTGGCTCCAGTTGATGCCGGGCGAAAACTGGCCGTTTTCATAACCCGTGCCCAGGCGCAGGTCATTCAGGCGCACCTTGAAGCCTTCGCGCGTGATGATGTTGATGGTGCCGGCAATGGCCCGCGCGCCGGTTTCGGCGGTGGGGGCACGCAGGATCTCAATGCGCTCGACCTGCTCGGGTGTGAGGCTTTCAAGGCTGAAGCCTGGCGGCATGCGCTGGCCGTCAATCAGCAACTGCGTGAAGCCACCACCCAGCCCGCGCATGCGCGGCGGGCCGCCACGGCCGGGCGCCCCGGGCGTGGTGACACCGGGCAAGCGGCGCAGCACCTCGCCCACCGTGGCGTCGCCGAATTTGTCGATCTCTTCGCGGCCGATGACGATCCTGGACGCCGTGGCCTGGCGGCGCTGCTCGGTGTCGGACACGCGACCGCCGGTCACCTGCACCTGCTGCGTGACGCCGGCAGCGGCCGATGCGGCTGGAGCGGCCGCAGCGGCCGAAGCAGCAGGTGCGGCAGGTGCGGCAGGTGCGGCCACCCCCGGCTTTGCGCCCGCTGCAGAGGCCGCAGCCGAGGGTGGCGCGGCGGGCAGGGCTTGCGCCTGCGCCTGCACCAAGGGGAGCGCGGCCAGGGCGCCAAGAACGGCAAGCAGGCGGGCGGCGCGCAGGCGCATCGATGGGGGCTTCAAATGCATCGCTGCATTGTCGGTGCAGGCCCTGCGCCGCACCGGCTGTGGCCCCCGCATTTGCCTTTCTTCACGCAGGGGCAGCCTGCGCGGCAGCGCTCAAGCCGTGGTCAGCAAACCCGGCGTGGTGGGGGTGGGGGGCGTGGTGGGTGTGCTGGACGCAATGGCCGGCCCGGGGCCGGCGGTGCGGCGCAGCGTGACACGGCCTTCTTGCCAGGCCTGGTCAAAGTCGGCTTCGGTGCCGGCAAGCGCGGGGGCGTCGGTGGCCTGCACGGCGGCGATGCCCACAGCGCGGTTGCGCCCCTGGTTCTTGGCGGTGTAAAGCGCCATGTCGGCAAAGTTGATGGCGCGCTCCATGCTCAGCGGCAGATGCGCGGGCGGCAAGGGGAACATGCCGTAGCCCACCGACGCCGTCACGCGCAGCGGCCCACCGGGCAAGACCACGGGCTCGTCGCCCAGCGCGTGCAGCAAGCTGCCGGCCAGTGCCTCGGCCTGCTCGCCGGTGGCGTTGCGCCGGTAGATGAGGAATTCTTCGCCGCCCCAGCGCACCACCAGATCGTCGTTGGTCACGGCCTTGGCCAGGCGGCGTGCCACTTCCACCAGCACCAGGTCGCCAGCGGCATGGCCGTGGCCGTCGTTGATGTGCTTGAAGTGGTCTATGTCCACCAGCAGCAGCGCGCCTTCAAAAGCTTGCTGCACGCCCTGCAGCAGCGTCAGCTCATGCAGGGCGCGGCGGTTGGCCAGGCCGGTGAGCGGGTCACGCTGGCTCTGGGCGCGCAGGAAGGCGTGGTTGTGGGCCAGGTGGCGGTTGATCTTGCGCACGCGGCCGTACAGCAGGCCCAGCAGGGCCACAGCCAGGCCCAGCAGCACGGCACTGGCCAGCCATACCTTGCGCATGGCGGCGCTGTTGTCCAGCTGCGCCGTCACCAGGGCGTTGTCGCGGTTGAGCTGCTCCAGCTTTCTTTGCTGCGCTTCGCGATCAAAGCGCTGGCGCAACTCGGCGACCACGGCGTCGCGGTTGCTGGCCATCATGGCGGCGGCCAGTTCACGCTCGCGGTGGTAAAGCGACAGCGCTGCAGGCAGGTCTGCGGCGGCTGCAAAGGCGTCGGCAAATTCGCGCAGCGTGGTGGCCTGGTCGGCGGCGGCGCCAGCGCCCTGGTAGGCGGCCAGCACTTCGTCCAGCATGTGGCGGGCCACGGCATGCTGGCCCAGGCCGATGTGGGCCAGCGCGGCGTTGTTCAGCGCCACCAGCACACCCCGCTGGTCGCCACTGGCGCGCAGCACCGGCAACGCGGCCTCGGCGGCGGCCAATGCACGCGCGCTTTGGCGGTTGCGCAAATGCAGGTCGCTCAGGTTCACCAGCAGCATGGCGTGCAGGCGGGGTGAACCCGCCCGCAGCGCCAGCGGCAAAGCCTGCTCCACCACCTGGCGCGCCAGCGCCGTGTCACCGCGCTGCGCTTGCCAGCTTGATTCAAACAAGGCCATGCGGGCCATGAGGCGGGGTGTGCCGTCCAGCCGCATCAGGCGGCGCGCCTGCGCACGCAGTGGCGTGGCTTCGGTCAGGGCGCCGACCACGCCGCAGGCCTCGGCGGCCAGGGCCAGGCTCAGCGACTGGCGCGCTGCGTCGCGCGCCACCAGAGCTGTTTCGGCTGCCGCCAACGCCACGGTGCGGGTGCGGGCCGCCTTGCCCTGGTACAGCAGGTGGCGCGCCAGCGTCTGCTGCGACATCCAAATGGCACGCGGGTCACAAGCCTCCGGGCGGGGCGTGCAGTGCTGGGCAAACCCAGACAGCGCCGCTTCGGCCCATTCAATGGCCAGCGGCGACGCGCCCAGCGCGTCTGCCGCAGCGGCACGCACCACGGCCGCATCGGCCTGGCCCAGGAGGCCTGCGGTGCCCAGCGCCAGCGCGGCCGATTCGGCCTCAGCCGGGCGGTTGCCGGCGGCGGCGGCCACACCGCGGCTGCGCACCAGCACGCGCCAGTCGTCTGTGCCCGCCACGG
>CAZUKT010000278.1:0-667 GCA_964620975.1 uncultured Rubrivivax sp.
CACGGGCAACCCGTTTTTCACCACCGACACCGCCGCCGCCCTGCGCGGCGCCGAGATCGGTGCCCAGGTGGTGCTCAAGGCCACCAAGGTGGACGGCGTCTACACCGCGGACCCCAAGAAAGACCCCACGGCCACGCGTTACAGCCAGATCAGCTTTGACGAAGCCATCGCCAAGAACCTGCAGGTCATGGACGCCACCGCGTTGGCGCTGTGCCGCGACCAGAAACTTCCGATCAAGGTGTTCAGTATCTTCAAGCCCGGGGCCCTGCTGCGTGTGGTGCACGGTGAAGACGAAGGCACCCTGGTGCATGTTTGAGGAGAACCAGACGCCATGACCGCCCTGACCATCCCCGACATCAAGAAGACCGCCCAGGACAAGATGGGCAAGTCGCTTGAGGCCTTCAAGGGTGAACTGCACAAGATCCGCACTGGCCGCGCCCACCCGGGCCTGCTGGACCAGGTTCATGTGGACTACTACGGCGCCAATGTGCCCATCAGTCAGGTGGCCAACGTCACGCTGCTGGACGCACGGACGATCAGCGTGCAGGCCTGGGAAAAGGGCATGGCCGCCAAGATAGAGCGGGCGATCCGGGAATCCGATCTCGGCCTCAATCCTTCGTCGCAGGGCGATCTGCTGCGAGTGCCCATGCCCGCTTTGACCGAAGAG
>CAZUKT010000278.1:677-3153 GCA_964620975.1 uncultured Rubrivivax sp.
GGGTGCACCTCTTCGCCGGGATAGATGCGCAGGTCGTGCGCCACGCCGGCGAAGAAGCCAAGATTGCCGTGCGAAGCATCCGCCGCGACGCCAACGAGCACTTGAAGAAACTGCTCAAGGACAAGGAAGCCAGCGAAGACGACGAGCGCCGTGCACAAGACGAAGTGCAGCGCCTCACTGACCGCACTATCGCCGAAGTCGACCGGCTGGTGCAGGGCAAGGAAGCCGAGGTGATGGCCGTCTGACCGTGCCATCGCCCCGCGCCGCGCACATGTCTGATGCTTCCATCGCCAACAAGACCGCCGCCAAGGCCGAGCCTGCCAGCAGCGCGTTGCGCACGGTGCCGCGCCACGTGGCGCTGGTCATGGACGGCAACGGCCGCTGGGCGCGCAGGCGGCACATGCCGCGATTTTTTGGCCACAAGCAGGGCGTGGACGCATTGGTGCGGGCGATCAACAGCTTTGCCAATCGCGGGGTCGAGTACCTCACGGTGTTTGCGTTTTCTTCAGAAAACTGGAAGCGTCCCAGCGAAGAAGTCACCGGGCTCATGAGCCTGGTGTTGGTGGCCGTCACCAAGTACCTCACCAAGTTGGCCGGCGACGGTGTTCGCATCCGCATCGTGGGCGACCGCGATGCGGTGTCTGACAAGCTGCGCCAGGCCTGGGAACACGCCGAAGCGCTGACCCAGAACAACAAGCGCATCACCCTGTCGGTGGCCTTCAACTACGGGGGCCGTTGGGACGTGGTGCAAGCTTGCCAGCGTGCCATTGCGCAGGGGCTGCGGCCCGAGCAGGTAGACGAAGAATGGCTGTCGCGCCACATGGCCTTGTCGTTTGCGCCCGACCCTGACCTCTTCATCCGCACGGGCGGCGAAATGCGCATCAGCAATTTTTTGCTGTGGCAAGCGGCCTACTCCGAGTTGTTTTTCACTGAATGCCTGTGGCCTGACTTTGGTGACGCCGAGATCGACGCCGCCCTGGCCGCCTATGCCCAGCGAGACCGCCGCTTTGGCGGCATCCAAGCCCACGCTGTTTTGCCGGAAGGCCCCTGACACCATGCTGCGGCAGCGTGTCATCACGGCCCTGGTGCTCGTTGGCTTGCTGCTTGCTGCGCTCACGGCGCACAGCCAGTGGCCTTTTGCGCTGCTCATGCTGGTGCTGATCGCGGCTGCGGGATGGGAATGGGCCCGGCTCAACCAGGCAGATGCCACGCTGGCCGTTGCCATGGGTGGGGCGGTGGGCCTGGCGGGCTTGGCCGCCCTCTATGCCGGCTGGCACGTGCACGCCCCTGCCGCCGTGTGGTGGCTGGTGTCGGCGCTGTGGGTCTTGTGCGGGTTTGTGGCGCTGCGTGCGGGGCCGTCTGCCTGGCCGCAGTTGCCACAAGTGGCGCGCTGGGTGCTGGGCTTGGTGGCGGTATGGGCTGCATGGCTGGCGGTGGCACATGCCCGGGTGGTGGGCATCAACTTCTTGCTGTCAGTGCTGTGTCTGGTGTGGATGGCCGACGTGGCGGCCTACTTTGGCGGCCGTGCTTTTGGCAGACGCAAGTTGGCGCCGTCCATCAGCCCCGGCAAAAGCTGGGAAGGCGTTTGGTCTGGCATGGCCGGTGTGCTGCTGCTGGCCGCGCTGTGGATTTGGATAGACCGCCGCTTTGGCGTGGATGGCCTGAGCCTGTATTCACGTCTGTGGCAAACGCTGGGCCTGGTGGGCACGTTGCCCGCCCTGCTGGCGCTGTGTGGCCTGAGCGTGGTGGGCGACCTTGTGGAATCTCTCATCAAGCGCGCTGCAGGCGCCAAGGACAGCAGCCGGTTGCTGCCTGGCCACGGGGGCGTTCTTGACCGCGTGGATGCCTTGTTGCCCGTGCTGCCTGCGGCGCTGGCCCTGCTGACCCTCACCACACCATGAACCCGTCTCGTCAACGTTTGGCCATTCTGGGATCCACCGGCTCCGTTGGCACCAGCACGCTCGAGGTGGTGGCAGCGCACCCCGAGCGCTTTGAAGTCATCGGGCTCACCTCGCACCAGCGCGTGGACTTGCTGGCCGAACAGTGCCGCCGCTTCAACCCGCTGGTGGCGGTGCTGCCCACCGAGCCACGCGCTGCGCAACTGCGCGCCTTGCTGCAAGGCGGCGGCCTGCGCACCGAGGTGCGTGCCGGCCCGGCCGCCTTGGGCGAATTGGCGGCCGCGCCTGATGTGGACAGCGTCATGGCCGCCATCGTGGGAGCCGCCGGTTTGCCGCCTTGCATGGCCGCTGCCAAGGCCGGCAAGCGGCTGCTGCTGGCCAACAAAGAGGCCTTGGTGGTGGGTGGCGCACTGTTCATGCAAGCCGTGGCAGAAGGCGGCGCCACGCTGTTGCCGATAGACAGTGAACACTCGGCCATCTTCCAGTGCCTGCCTGAAGACCGCAGTGCATGGGCCCGGCGTGTGGACCACATCATCCTCACGGCCAGCGGTGGCCCGTTCCGCGAACGCGACCACGAC
>CAZUKT010000278.1:3163-6547 GCA_964620975.1 uncultured Rubrivivax sp.
AATGGGCAAAAAAATCACAATCGACTCGGCCACCATGATGAACAAGGCGCTGGAAGTGATAGAGGCGCGCTGGCTGTTTGACCTGGCACCCGAGCGCATCCAGGTCGTCATCCACCCGCAAAGCATCATCCACAGCATGGTGGTGTGCCGTGATGGGTCGGTGCTGGCGCAATTGGGCACGCCCGACATGAAGGTGCCCATTGCCTATGGCCTGGCCTGGCCCGAGCGCATAGCCTCGGGTGCGCCCAGGCTGGACTTCTTGCAGATCAAGGCCTTGACCTTCCACGAGCCGCAGCGCAGCAAGTTCCCCGGCCTCTACCTGGCCTGGGACGCCTTGCGGGCGCCGGCGGGCAGCACGGCGGTGCTCAATGCAGCCAATGAAGAGGCCGTGGCAGCGTTCCTGGCGGGAACCATTGCCTTCACCGCGATTCACACCGTCAATGCCCGCACCATCGACCGCCTTCAGCCTGGGTTTGGCGCCACCCACACCCTGGACGATCTGCTTGAACTTGACCGCATGGCCCGCGTGACGGCACGCCATGTCATGCAGGAGCTGGCGGCATGATCACCACCGTGCTGGCCTTTGTGCTGACCCTGGGCATCCTCATCGTCATCCACGAATACGGCCACTACCGCGTGGCGGTGGCTTGTGGCGTCAAGGTCCTTCGTTTTTCGGTGGGTTTTGGCCGCGTGCTGTGGCGCCACCAGGCCACACCCGATAGCACCGAGTTCGTGCTCTGCGCGCTGCCGCTGGGTGGTTATGTGCGCATGCTTGACGAGCGCGAGGCGCCGGTCGAAGCGGGTCAACTCAACCAGGCCTTCAACCGCCAGCCGCTGCTGCGCCGCACCGCCATCGTCGCGGCTGGACCGCTGGCCAACCTGCTGCTGGCCGTGCTGCTGTATGCAGCGGCGCACTGGATAGGCATGGACGAGCCCAAGGCCGTGATGGGTGCGCCTGCGGTCGGGTCGCCGGCCGAGCGCGCCGGCCTGCGCGCCGGCGACTGGGTGCGGTCCATCGCTGTGGACGGCGACGAATGGGTCGAGGTGCAGTCTGTGTCTGACCTGCGCTGGCAGGCCACGCAGGCCGCGTTGCAGCAAAAGCGGCTGCAGCTCCAGGTGAGCGACCGCGACGGCCGTGGCACACGCACGCTGAGCCTGGATCTGGGCAGCCTGGGCCCACGTGACGTGGACGCCAATTTTTCGCGCAAGCTGGGCCTGGGCAGCTTGTACAGCGAGCCCGTGCTGGGCGAAGTCAAGGCGGCAGGCCCGGCCGCCAAGGCAGGCTTGTTGGCAGGTGACCGCGTGGTGTCGGTGGACGGCCAGTCCGTGCTCGATGCGCAAACCCTGCGTGACCGCATTCGTGCCGCTGTGCGCGAAGGCCAGCCCGTGGTGCAGAACTGGCGTGTCGAACGCGCCGGGCGCACACTGGACATCCCCGTCACACCGCGTGTGCTGCGTGACGGGGAACAAGTGGTGGGCCGCATCGACGCCTTCGTGGGCCAGCCGCCAGCCATGGTCAAGGTGCGCCACGGCCCGCTTGAAGGCCTGCTGCAGGGCGCAACCCGTACCTGGGAAGTCTCGGCGCTCACGGTCAAGATGATGGGCCGCATGCTCATCGGCGAGGCCTCGCTCAAGAACCTCAGCGGGCCCATCACCATTGCCGACTACGCCGGCCAATCGGTCAACCAGGGCCTGGCCTATTACCTGGGTTTCCTCGCTTTGGTCAGTGTGAGCCTGGGGGTGCTCAACCTGCTGCCGCTGCCCATGCTCGATGGTGGCCACCTGATGTATTACATTTTCGAAGGCATCACCGGCCGCCCGGTTTCTGACCTGTGGCTGGCCCGCCTGCAGCGCGGTGGCATTGCGGTGCTGCTGATGATGATGTCTGTCGCCCTGTTCAACGACGTGACCCGCCTGTTGGGTCTGCACTGAAGCCCATGCTCCCTGTTTCCCTGTTTGGGCCACTGCGCCCCGTCGCCGCGATCATCGTGGCGGCCGTGTCTGCGGTAGTGGTGCCGCAAGCGCATGCCGTGCAGCCGTTTGTCGTCAAGGACATCCGAGTAGAAGGCTTGCAGCGCACCGACCCGGGCACCGTGTTTGCGGCGCTGCCCTTTCGCATTGGTGACACCTACACCGACGACAAGGCTTCTGCTGCCTTGCGTGCGCTTTTTGCCACGGGCCTGTTCAAGGACGTGCGCATTGAAGTCGATGCCGACGTGGCCGTGGTCATCGTGGACGAACGTTCCATCATCGCCAGCGTCACGTTTGTCGGGCTGAAGGAATTTGACAAGGATCCGCTGACCAAGTCGCTGCGGGACGCGGGCATCGGTGAAGGCCTGCCCTTTGACCGCGCCGTGGTCGACCGAGCCGAGCAGGAGATCAAGCGCCAGTACCTCGGCCGCAGCCTCTACGGCGCCGAGGTCGTGACCACGGTGACGCCGATTGAACGCAACCGCGTCAACGTCACTTTCACCATGACCGAAGGTGACGCGGCCCGCATCAAGGACATGCGCATCGTGGGCAGCAAGGTGTTCAGTGAATCGACCTTGCTGAACCTGCTGGAACTCACCCCCACGGGCTGGTTCACCTGGTACAGCAAGACCGACCGCTACTCGCGCACCAAGCTCAATTCCGATCTTGAAAAGCTGCGCGCGCACTACGTCAACCGGGGCTACCTTGAATTTGCGGTCGAATCCACGCAGGTCACGATCTCGCCCGACAAGCAGACCATATCGGTGGCCATATCCATCAAGGAAGGCCAACCCTACACGGTCACCAGCGTGCGTCTGGAAGGCGACTACCTGGGCAAGGAAGACGAATTCCGTTCGCTGGTGCTGCTGCGTCCGGGCCAGCCCTACCGGGGTGATGCAGTCACCGAGACCACACGCCGTTTTCAAGACCTGTACGGCCTGTACGGCTACGCCTTTGCGCGCATTGAACCCCGTCCCCTGATCGACCGTGCCACCGGGCAGGTGGCCGTGGTGCTGGCCGCCGAGCCACAACGCCGCGTCTACGTGCGCCGCATTGAGGTCGCCGGCAACACCCGCACACGCGATGAAGTCATCCGGCGCGAATTCAGGCAACTGGAGTCGGCCTGGTACGACGGCGGGCTCATCAATCTGTCCAAGGAGCGCGTGGACCGGCTTGGCTACTTCAAGGACGTCGAAGTCGAGACCAATGAAGTGGCCGGTGCGCCCGACCAGGTGGATCTGGTGGTCAACGTCACTGAAAAGCCCACCGGCAACCTGATGGTGGGCGCGGGTTATTCCAACGCCGAAAAGCTTACCTTCACCGCCTCGATCCGGCAGGACAACGCCTTTGGCTCGGGCAACAGCCTGGGTATCGAAGTCAACACCAGCCGCAACGCCCGGACCTTGGTCGTCA
>CAZUKT010000279.1:0-305 GCA_964620975.1 uncultured Rubrivivax sp.
CTCGAACACCGCAGCGAGCGGCACCCGGCGGCCGAGCACCGTGGAGAGGTCGGCCGGCGCCAGTTGCAGGAGCAGGAAGGTGACGAACACCACGAGCAGCACGACCGGCAAGGTCTGCAGCAGGCGGCGCAGGATGTAGGCACCCATGGGCAAGGCTCCGCTGGCTCACGCCGGCGCGGGGCCGGCGTGGCAGCTCAAGGCGAAAAGGAGGTTTCCGGAGAAGCGCAGGGCCGGCTGGCGCCGGCCCATGGCTCACTGCCGGTGCGCGGTGGCGTAGTTGCCGTAGATGCCCAGTGGCGTGTCGA
>CAZUKT010000279.1:315-2991 GCA_964620975.1 uncultured Rubrivivax sp.
CTTGAACTGCTTGTTGATCACCGCCGGGTAGCGCAGCTCAAGCACATAGATCACGGGGCTGGCGTCCGACACGCGCTTGACGAAGTCGGCGTACAGCTTGCCGCGCTCGGCGTCGTTGGTGGCCACGCTGGCCTTGTCCATCAGCGCGTCGGTCTCCGGGCTGCTCCAGCGCGAGCCGTTGACGAACACGGTGCCGGGCTTGATGCGGTCGGAGTGCAGGCCGCGGTGCACGCCCAGCACCGGATCGGCCAGGTTGAACAGGAAGTTGGACGTGAGGGTGAAGTCGTAGTCCGTGTAGGTGCGCTTCAGCCACTTGGGCAGGTCTTCGTAGCGCAGATTCACCTTGATGCCCACGGCCTGCAGTTGCTGCTGCACCGATTCGCCGAAACGCTGCCATTCCTCGCCATAGGGCGTGATGTCGTGCGTGATCTCGAAGCGCACACCGCCGTCCTTGCGCGGCAGGCCGGCTTCGTCCAGCAGCTTGTTGGCACGCGCCAAGCGGTCGGCCACCGTGAAGTCGGTACCGGCAGCGTACAGGCCTGCAGGCTGGAAGTTGCTGCTGATCGGGCCCATGGCCGGCTTGCCGAAGCCGAACCACACGTTGTCGATGGCGAACTTGCGGTCGATGGCGTAGTTGACGGCCTGGCGCACCTTCGGGTTGTCGAACGGGGCCTGCTTGGTGTTGATGACCATCTCCACCATCGGCGAGATCATCTCGGTGCCGGCGGTGGTCACCTCCAGGCTGGGCAGCGCACTCAGGCGCTTGACGTCGTTGTAGGGCACGGCGCCCAGGCCGGCCACATGGGCCTCGCCCTTCTCCAGCGCCGCGGTGCGCGTGGAAGCGTCGGCGATGAAGCGCACGACGACACGGTCCAGGTAGGGCAGGCCCTTGCGCCAGTAGTCGGGGTTCTTGTCCAGGCGCACCAGTTCGCCACGGCGCCACTCGACGAACTTGAACGGGCCCGAGCCGATGGGGCTGTTGGCGTTGGGGTGGGTCTTGATGTCGCCCTGGCCGTACACGTGCTTGGGCAGCATCGGGCTTTCGGAACTGGCCAGCGCCTTCATCAGGTAGGGCGCCGGGTTGGCCAGGCGGAAGATGGCGGTGGTGGCGTCGGGCGTGTCCACCGCCGTCACGTCGCGGAAGGTGGCGATGCCGCGCGGGTGGTTCTTCTTCAGCACATCCATCACCGTGAACTGCACGTCGGCCGAGCTGAATGGCTTGCCGTCGTGGAACTTCACGTCGCTGCGCAGCTTGAAGGTGATGGTCTTGCCGTCGGGCGACACCGTCCAGCTCTCGGCCAGGCTGGCCTTGGGCTTCAGGTCGAAGCCGTACTCCAGCAAGCCGTCGAACACCTTGGCCGTGACCTGGCTGATGGGGCCGGCCGTGCTGACGTAGGGCGCCAGGTTCGGCGGCTCGGGTTGCGTGATCTGCACCAGCGTGCCGCCGGGTTTCTGGGCCCAGACCGGGGCGGTCAGGGCCAGGGCGAGGGCGGCACTTGCCGCGGCGATCAGGGAACGGGTCATGGCTTCGATTCCTCCGGGGGGCGTTGCCGCCGAGATGTGACGGATGCGCCGCACTGTAGGAACCCCAACCCTTGTGCGGCGCCGCAACCCCAATCACAATGTGTCGCGAAGTGACGCACTGAAAGCTTCATCAATTGCCATATCGCACCTCAACCACCGACGGCGATTTCGTCGCCAACCTTCGCCTGGCCACCAGCTATCACGCCTCGACTGCCGAGGTCTGCCGGCGCCTGGCCATCAACCGCCAGCAGTACATGAAATACCTGGCTGGGACGGGGTTCCCGTCTCGCAACAACCTGCGGCGCATCTGCGACTTCTTCGGCGTCGACGAGTTCGAGCTGTTGATGCCGCACGACCAGTTCCGCACCATCCTGCGCTTGCGTCCCCGGGCCGACCCGGATGCACCGCCCATGCCGCCGCTGCTGATGGCCCTGATGAACGCGGCCCGCCGCCAGCGGCCCGAACTGGGCAAGCTGCTGGGCTGGTACTACGTGCACTACCACTCGGCCTCACGGCCCGGGTTCGTGCTGCGATCGCTGATGTCGGTGTTCCACTGGGGCGACTACACCTGCTACAAGCGCTTGGAGCGGGTGGCGTTGCCCGAAGAGAGCAAGCGCCCCGAGGTCTACAAGTATTCGGGCTTCGTCATCTCGGTCGGCGACCGGCTGCATCTGATGGACCAGGAAACCGTGACCGGCAGCGAACTGAGCCACACCATCCTGTACCCAAGTTATCGCAACCGCGTGCAGGTGCTGACCGGCATGACGATGTGCGTGTCCGGGGCCGACACGCACCATGCTTCGGCCTCGCCGGTGGTGGTGGAGGCGCTGGGGCGCAGCGTCAACATCCGCCGCGCATTGAAGGGCTGCGGCTTGTATGCGCCGGACAGCGCGGCGCTGTCCACGCCTACGCGGAAGTACCTGATGCAGGTGGATGACCCGGCGCGGCCATGGCAGCTGCGGGCCCGGCCGACGTGAAGGCGAGAACTGACACGAAGCTACACCAACTGCTACACCAACTGCTACACCAAAGGGCCTTCGGGGTAGCACCGTCGTATCGCAGAGCGGGTAGCAGAAATTGAAAAAGCCGTTGCAAGTCAATGACTTACAACGGCTTCTCAAATAATTGGCGGAGTGGACGGGACTCGAACCC
>CAZUKT010000279.1:3001-6546 GCA_964620975.1 uncultured Rubrivivax sp.
AGGCCGGTATTCTAACCAACTGAACTACCACTCCATGCGGCTTTGGCGGTGATTGCGCGCCACCCAAGTGCCACAACGACTTTCGTCGCCGACTTGGCGTCCCCTAGGGGATTCGAACCCCTGTACTCACCGTGAAAGGGTGGTGTCCTAGGCCTCTAGACGAAGGGGACAGTGTCTCTCGACAAAACCTTCTTCCCTTGAACAGCGCTTGATTGGTGGAGGTAAACGGGATCGAACCGATGACCTCTTGCATGCCATGCAAGCGCTCTCCCAGCTGAGCTATACCCCCCCTTTCGGAAGCCGGATCGGCAGATTTCTCTGCATTCCCGGTGTTTCAACCGCGCTGTTCAAGCGAGCCTGTGACTATAAACTACTTTCTAAATGCCTTGCAACCGGTCTAGCACCGTCTGACGCTCAAACAGCGCCAACACCGCGTCAACACTGGGCGTCTGCGCGCGCCCGCACACCAGCACACGCACAGCAGGGGCCAGTTGCGGCATCTTCATCTGGTGCGCGGCCAGCGTTTCCTTCAATGCGGCGGCGATGCCGGCCTTGTCCCAGGGGGCGTTGGCCAGGCGCGTTGCCAGGCTTTGCAGCGCCGGGCGCAGGGCCTCTGCCACGTGTGTGGCCAAGTCCTCGGCGCTGGGCGCTACAGGCGCATGCAGCATGGTCAGCCAATCGGCCAGTTCGGCCACGGTGGCGCAGCGGTCCTTGAACAGGGCCGCGCCACGCTCCAGCACGGCCAGTTCATGCGCAACCACGCCACGTGCAGCCAGTTGCGCCTGCGCCAGCACGGCCAAGCGGCTGTCGGTGGCCACTTTCATGTAGTGCGCATTGACCCAGGCCAGCTTGGCTGGGTCCCACTGGGCAGGGCTCTTGCTCATGTGGCTGCCGTCAAACCACGACAGCATCTGCTCGCGGCTGAAAATTTCTTCGTCGCCATGGCTCCAACCCAGGCGCGCCAGGTAGTTGAGCATGGCTTCGGGCAGATAACCGGCGTCTTGATAGGCCGTGACACTGACCGCGCCGCGCCGCTTGCTGAGCTTCTGGCCATCGTCACCCAGGATGATGGGGCAGTGGCCGTACTGCGGCAGCGGTGCGCCCAGGGCGCGGAAGATGTTGATCTGCCACGGCGTGTTGTTGATGTGTTCATCACCGCGAAAGACATGCGTGATGGCCATGTCCCAGTCGTCGACAACAACGGCAAAGTTGTAGGTGGGCACACCGTCGGGACGCAAGATGATGAGGTCGTCGATTTCTTCGTTGCGGATGCTGATGGGGCCCTTGACCAGATCGTCCCAGGTGACCACGCCATCGGCCGGGTTGACGAAGCGCACCACGGCCGGCACGCCAGCGGGGGGCTCGGGCAGGCGCTTGCCGGGTGCCGGGCGCCAGCGGCCGTCGTAGTGGGTCTTTTCGCCGCGTGCGCGCTGGGCTTCGCGCATGGCGTCCAGTTCTTCAGGCGTGCAGTAACAGCGGTAGGCCGTGCCAGCGGCAACCATCTGCTCCACCACCGCCTGGTAGCGCTCCAGGCGCTGCATCTGGTAGATCGGGCCTTCGTCAAAGTCCAGCCCCAACCACGCCATGCTGGCCAGGATCTGGTCCACCGAATCCTGCGTGGAACGTGCCACGTCGGTGTCTTCGATGCGCAGCACAAACTCACCGCCGTGGTGGCGTGCATAGGCCCATGAATACAGCGCCGTGCGCGCCGTGCCCAGGTGCAGAAAGCCCGTCGGCGACGGGGCGATGCGGGTGCGGATCTTTTGTGTCATGCCTTGGACTTCATGCCAATGTGGACAGACCGCGTTGCAAATCGGCCTTCAGGTCTTCCACGTCTTCCAGACCCACGGCCAGCCTCAGCAGGCCCTGGGTGATGCCGGCGGCCTGGCGCTGCGCTTCACTCAAGCGCCCATGCGAGGTGGTGGACGGGTGCGTGATGGTGGTCTTGGTGTCACCCAGGTTGGACGTGACCGAACAGATGCGTGTGGCGTCTGACACCGCCCAAGCCCCGGCGCGCTCGCCCTTGACGACAAAGGACACCACCGCCCCGCCCAGCCCCGACTGCTGCGCCATGGCCAACCGGTGCTGCGGGTGCGACTGCAACCCGGGGTAGTAGACCCGCTCCACCGCCGGCTGTGCTTCGAGCCATTGCGCCATTTGAAGCGCACGTTCGCTCTGTGCCTTCAGCCGGATCGACAGCGTTTCCATGCCCTTGAGCACCACCCAGGCATTGAAGGGCGACAGCGTCATGCCGGCGCTGCGCATGGTGGGCACAAACCTGGCGTTGATCAGTTCTTCGGGGCCACACAGCGCGCCGGCAATCACGCGCCCCTGCCCGTCCAGAAACTTGGTGCCCGAATGCATCACCAGGTCGGCGCCAAACTTCACGGGTTGCTGCAGCGCGGGCGAGCAAAAGCAGTTGTCCACCAGCAGCAGCGCGCCACCAGCATGCGCGATGTCGGCCAACGCCGCGATGTCACAGACCTCGGTGACCGGGTTGTTGGGTGTCTCGGCAAACAGCAGCTTGGTGTTGGGCCGCATGGCCGTGTGCCATTCGCTGGCGTCGGTCTGCGACACAAAGCTCGTCTCGATGCCGAACTTGGCAAAGTCCTGGAACAGCTTGATGGTGGAGCCGAACACGCCCTGCGAGCACACCACATGGTCACCCGCCTTCAGCAGCGACATGATGGTGATGAGAATGGCCGCCATGCCACTGGCCGTGGCGATGCAGCCGCTGGTGCCTTCCAGCGCCGCAAGCCGGCGCTCCATCATGGTCACCGTGGGGTTGCTGAAGCGGCTGTAGACAAAAGCGTCTTCTTCGTTGGCAAAACGCCGCGCGGCGGTGGCCGCGTCGGGGTGCACAAAGCTGCTGGTGAGGTAGAGCGCCTCCGAATTTTCACCGTACTGCGAAGGCGGCAGGCCTTCGCGCACCGCCAGGGTGTCCAGCCTTGCGTCGGCAGGCAGGTTGATTTTGGGGATCATCGCTGCTCCTGCTCGCCTTGCAGGGCCAGCCGGGAATGCTTGCCCTCTTCACTGTCCTGCTCTTCTTCAAACTGCAGGCGCCGCTGCGCCTGCAGCGCGGCAAAGTCTTCTGCCGTCACGTCGCCGGTGATGTAGACACCGTCAAAACAACTGGCCTCAAAGCTGTGGATGGCCGGGTTCAGCGCCGCCACCACGCGTTTCATGGCGTCCACGTCCTGGTAGATCAACTGGTCGGCGCCGATGAACGCCCGGATCTGCTCATTGCTGCGGCCGTGTGCCACGAGTTCTTCCTTGGTGGGCATGTCGATGCCGTACACATTGGGGAAGCGCACCGGCGGCGCGGCACTGGCCATGTAGACCTTGTTGGCACCGGCCTCGCGCGCCATCAGCACGATCTCTTTGCTGGTGGTGCCGCGCACGATGCTGTCGTCCACCAGCAGCACGTTGCGGCCCTTGAACTCCATGCCGATGGCATTGAGCTTTTGGCGCACGCTCTTCTTGCGCACGCCCTGCCCCGGCATGATGAAGGTGCGGCCCACGTAGCGGTTCTTCACGAAGCCTTC
>CAZUKT010000280.1:0-6530 GCA_964620975.1 uncultured Rubrivivax sp.
TGCCGCCGATGATGGTGGCGCCCGAGCGGCTGGTGCCGGGGATCAGCGCCAGGCATTGCATGCAGCCCACCTTGAAGGCGTCCAGCGTGGACATGTCGTCCACCGTTTCCACCCGCGCACGGCGCGTGCCCTGCAAGTCCAGCGCACCAAAGCGCCGCCGGTGCCAGGCTTCCACCGCCAGGATGATGAAGCCGCCCACGATGAAGGCCAGCGCCACCGGCACCGGGTGAAACAGGTGCGCCTTGACCAGCTTGCCAAAGGCCAGGCCCAACACAGCGGCAGGCAAAAAGGCCACCAGCAGGTTGCGCACAAAACGCTGCGCCACCGGGTCGTGGGTGATGCCGGCCACGGTGCCCAGCAGCCGCACACGGTATTCCCACACCACGGCCAGCATGGCGCCGCTTTGAATGGCCACGTCAAAAACCTTGGCCGCTTCACCGGTGAACTTGATCAGCGAGCCGGCCAGGATGAGGTGGCCGGTGGAAGAAATGGGCAGGAACTCGGTGAGCCCTTCCACCACGCCCATGACGGCGGCTTTGACAAGCAGGATCAGGTCCAAGGTGTGCGGCTTTCAGCAAGGGATGGGGGCGGTGCAGCGCGCGGCTGGCAGGCACTTGCCGGCGCGGCGCGGCAGGCGCGGCGGATGATAGCCACGCACTGTGGCAACACCGCCGCCCACCGGCCCGTGCCTCAGCGTGTGGCCGACGCAGCGGGCGCGAACGTGATTTCCACCCCGCGCGACGTCACCGTCACGGCACCCGGCACCACGCCCCGGCGCTGCATTTCCTGGGCACGCTCTGCGGGCAGCCGGTACAGGGTGAAGTCTTCCAGCACGCGCTCGGCCAACGCAGCGCCCAGCTTTTCACCCGCCGTGCGGGGCAAGGCGCCGGTGGTGACGAGCTTGAAGTCCTGCACCCGCACCAGCGCCAGGCGCACGGTCTGGTCGTTGGGCTCCCAACGCAGCGCCGCGTCAAAGTCAAGCTGGCCCTTCCACTGGCCACCAAACAAGCGGTCACGCAGGCCAATGTCGAGTTGCGCCGCCACGCGGTTGCGTTCAGGCACCAGGCGCAGCCGTGGCGGCGCCACCGTGGCGTCAAACACCTCCAGCAGCCGCCGCTCCACCGGGAAGGCCCGGCGCGCCAGGGCGTCCAGGTCACGTTCGCTCAGGCTCACCGTGGGCGGGCCGCCCAGCCCCGCTCAGGCTACCAGCAAAAGTGCTGCCGCCAAGGCAAGGCCCGCAGCCCAAGGCCGGATGGAAATGTGCCGCGTCTGCATGGGGTGCCGCTTCTGCATGGGCGCGGATTTTAGGAGCGTAGGCCGCCGGCGCTTGTGGCGCCACAACGCCACGACGTGCGCCAACGCCCGCTACAGCGCCGCAGCCCTAAAGTCAAAGACCCCGTCAGCCAAAAGGCCCCGCGCCGGCCTGCCGTTCACAAAGCTTTGCCGGGCTCGCCTTGACCCCACCCGGTGCCGGCCTTAACATCTTACTGACCGATTAGTCATTAACATGCCCAACACACCCCGCCCTCTTGAAGGCGGCGCACGCCAGCGTCGCAAAGAGGCGCGCCCCCAAGAACTGCTGGACGCCGCCCTGGCCTTGTTCGTGGAAAAGGGCTTTGCGGCCACACGCACCGACGAAGTGGCGCAACACGCGGGTGTCTCCAAGGGCACGCTGTACCTGTACTACCCCAGCAAAGAAGAGCTCTTCAAGGCGGTGGTGCGGCACAACATCACATCGATCATTGCCGAAGGCGAAGAACTGGCCGGTGGTTTTGAAGGCAGCAGCTCGGCGCTGCTGGCCACGCTGATGCGCATCTGGTGGCAGCGTGTGGGCAACACCAACGCGGCCGGCATCCACAAGATCGTGCTGGCCGAGGTGCGCAACTTCCCCGAGCTGGCGCAGTTCTACACCGACGAGGTCATCATCCCCGCTGACCGCTTGTTCAGCGGCTGCGTGCAGCGGGGCATCAACAGCGGCGAATTCCGCCCCATGCCCGTGCATGAAGTGGCGCATGCGTTGATAGCGCCGCTCATCTTCATGGCGGTGCACCGCCATTCCTTTGGTTGCTGCCCGGTGCATGGCGGCGTGGACGTGGACCCTGCCGTGATGCTAGACACCCATCTGGACCTTGTTCTGCGCGGGCTTGAAGTGCGCAGCCCGGCCATGCCCGCCACACCCGCCCCCGGGGCGGCAGGCGCCAAACCCAAAGCCGCCGGCAAGGGCCGCGCGTGACGCGCCGCACGTTGTGGCTGGTGGCCGGCGTGGCTGCCTTGGTGCTGGTGGGCTTGCTGGGCCGCACGCTGGTGGCGCGCCAGGCCGCCAGCGTGGCCGTAGCGCCAGCCCCCGCAGCAGCCATCGAATTGGCTGCAGGCGACGTGGCCACCGCACGCCGCGCCGAGCTGGTGACGCAATTGCAGGTCAGCGGCGGCCTCAAAGCGGCGCAAAGTGCCGTCGTCAAAGCCAAGGTGGCGGCAGAGCTGAAAACACTCACCGTGCGCGAAGGAGACCGCGTGGCGGCCGGCCAACTGATCGGCCAGCTGGACAACACCGAAACCACATGGCGGCTGCGCCAGGCCGAAGACCAGGCCGCTGCCGCGCAAGCGCAGCTGGACGTGGCACAGCGCACGCTGGACAACAACAAGTCGCTCGTCAACCAGGGCTTCATTTCGCGCAATGCGCTGGACACATCCGTCAGCAACGTGGCGGGCGCGGCGGCTTCGCTGCAAGCCGCACGTGCGGCGGCCGAGATTGCGCGCAAGGCCGTCAAGGACTGCGAGATCCGCGCGCCGCTCAGCGGCATGGTGTCCGTGCGTGTGGCGCAACCCGGTGAACGTGTGGCGGTAGACGGCCGCATCGTTGAAGTGGTGGACCTGTCGCACATTGAACTTGAAGCCGCTGTGGCCCCTGAAGACGTGTTGGCCCTGCGTGTGGGCCAAACCGCCCGCGTGCAGGTGGACGGCCTGGCCGAGACCTTGGCCGGCCGGGTGGCGCGCATCAACCCGAGCGCACAAACCGGCACACGTTCGGGCATGGCCTACCTGGCGCTGCCAGCGTCGGCCCAGGCCGCCGGCCTGCGGCAAGGCCTGTTTGCGCGCGCCACGGTAGACCTGCAGCGTCAAACGGCGCTGGTGGTGCCCACATCGGCCCTGCGCTTTGACCAGGCACTGCCCTTTGTGCTGCTGGTGGAAAACGGCAAGGTGGTGCAGCGCACGGTGGTGACGGGGGCGCGGGGTGATGTGGAGATTGACGGCCGCGTGGAAGCCGCCATCGAGGTCAAACAAGGCCTGCAGGACGGCGCCATGGTGCTGCGTGGCACGGTGGGCAGCCTGCGCGACGGCACGCTGCTCAAGGTGGCGGCCGTGCAGACGGTGCCGGGTGCCCCGGCGGTGGCGTCGGCCGCCGTGGCCGCGCCCGCGCCCTTGCCCGCGTCAACCCCGGCGCGCTGACCCGGCCATGTGGTTCACCCGCGTTTCTATCGCCAACCCGGTGATGGCCGTGATGGTCATGCTGGCCTTTGTGGTGCTGGGCCTGTTCAGCTACCAGCGGCTGAGCCTGGACCAGTTCCCCAACATCGACGTGCCCACCGTGGTGGTGACGGTGGACTACCCCGGCGCCAGCCCCGAGATCATGGAAGCCGAGGTCACCAAGAAGATAGAAGAAGCCGTCAACACGGTGGCCGGCATCAGCAGCCTGTATTCACGCAGCTACGAAGGCACGGCGGTGGTGATCGTCGAATTCAACCTCGACGTGGACGGCCGCAAGGCCGCCGACGACGTGCGCGAGAAAGTGTCGTTGATGCGCCCGCTTCTGCGCGACGAAGTCAAGGACCCGCGCATTTCGCGCTTTGACCCGGCCGCGCAGCCCATCTTCAACATTGCCGTGCTGGCCAACGACGCCAACACGCCGCCGCAAGCGCTGACCACCTGGGCCACGCAGGTGCTGCAAAAGCGGCTGGAAAACGTGCGTGGCGTGGGTGCGGTCACCGTCATTGGCGGGGTGGAGCGCCAGGTGCAGGTGAACCTGCGGCCGGCCGCGATGGAAGCGCTGGGCATCACCACCGAGCAGGTGGCCACCGCACTGCGCAGTGAGAACCAGGAACTGCCCCTGGGCGCGCTGCGTTCACGCGAACAAGAGCGTGTGGTGCAGATCAACGCCCGCCTCAAGACACCCGCCGACTTCAAGGACATCGTGGTGGCGCGCAAAGCCACGGGCGCGGTGGTCAAGCTGTGGCAGGTGGCCAGCGTGGTGGACGGCCCGCAGGAACAAGAAAGCCTGGCGCTCTACAACGGCCAGCGCACGGTGCTGCTGAGCGTGCAAAAGAGCCAGGGCGAAAACACCATTGCCGTGGTCGATGGCCTGACACGGGCCCTGGCTGAAAGCAAGGCGCTGACGCCGGCCAACATCAAGACCGAGATCAACCGCGACAACTCACGCAGCATCCGCGTCAGCGTGGCCAACGTGCAGCGCACGCTGATTGAAGGCGCGTCGCTCACCGTGCTCATCGTCTTCTTGTTTCTCAATTCCTGGCGCAGCACCGTCATCACCGGCCTGACGCTGCCGATTGCACTGATCGGCACCTTTCTCTTCATGTACTTGTTTGGCTTCACCATCAACATGATCACGCTGATGGCGCTGAGCCTGTGCGTGGGCTTGTTGATAGACGACGCCATCGTGGTGCGCGAAAACATCGTGCGCCATGTGCAAATGGGCCAGAGCCCGCACGACGCGGCCCTGCGCGGCACCGACGAAATTGGCCTGGCCGTGCTGGCCACCACCATGAGCATCGTGGCGGTGTTTCTGCCCATCGGTTTCATGGGCGGCATCGTGGTCAAGTTCTTTCATGAATTTGGCATCACCATCGTGGCGGCGGTGCTGGTGAGCCTGTTTGTGAGCTTCACGCTCGACCCCATGCTCAGCAGCATCTGGCATGACCCGGCCGCCGAGCACGGCTCGCACCTGGGCGACAAGCCGGTCACGCTGTACGACAAGACGCTGGGCCGCGTCACCGCCTTGTTTGACCGCCTGACCCATGTGCTGTCAGACGCCTACCAGGCGCTGCTGGGCTGGTCACTGGTGCACAAGGTCAAGACGGTGGCCATTGCCACGGCCACGTTTGCCTTGGCCATAGCGCTGCTGGGTTTGATAGGCAAAGAATTTGTGCCCAAGGCCGACTTCTCCGAGACGCAGATCAACTTTTACACGCCGGTGGGTTCGTCGCTGGACGTGACCGAAATGCGCGCCAAGCAGATCGACGCCGCGCTGCGTGAGCTGCCCGAGGTGCGCCACACCGTCACCACCATCAACAGCGGCTTTGCGCAGGGCAAGATCTACGGCGCCATTTACGTGCGGCTGCAAGACCGCAAAGACCGCCAGCGGGGTGTGGCCGATCTGGTGACGCCCATGCGTGAAAGGCTGGCGCGCATTCCCGGCATCACCGTCACCAACATCGGTGTGCAGGACATGGGTGGCAACAAGAGCATCTCGTTTTCAGTGCAGGGTTCTGACCTGGGTGAACTGGAACGCCTGTCGCGCCAGGTCATGGCCGGCATGGCCAAGATCCCGGGCCTGGTGGACCTGGACAGCACGCTCAAGCCCGACAAACCCACCGTGGCCGTGGACGTGAAACGTGACGCGGCGGCCGACCTGGGACTCAACGTCAACAGCCTGGCTGGCACGCTGCGCACCATGGTGGCCGGCATTTCGGTGGGCAGCTGGCGTGCCGCCGACGGCGAAAGCTACGACGTGCGGCTGCGCCTGGCGCCGTCCAACCGCGACAGCACCGACGACCTGGCCAACCTGCCACTGGTGATTGGCAGCAACGCCGACGGCAGCGCCCGCTCGGTGCGGCTGTCGCAGGTGGCCGACGTGCGCAGCAGCACCGGCCCCAGCCAGATCAACCGCCGCGACCTGAACCGCGAAATCAACATCGACGCCAACCCGCTGGGCCGCAGCGCCGGTGAAGTCACCACCGACATCCGCGCCGTGCTGGACAGCATGGCCTGGCCGCCGGGCTACCGCTACCTGTTTGGCGGCTCCACCAAGAACATGCAGGAGTCCTTCAGCTACGCCGCTGGTGCGCTGGCGCTGGCCATCGTCTTCATCTACATGATCCTGGCCAGCCAGTTCAAGAGCTTCCTGCAGCCGCTGGCCCTGATGAGCAGCCTGCCGCTGACGCTGATTGGCGTGGTGCTGGCGCTGCTGGCCTTCAAGTCCACGCTGAACATGTTTTCCATCATCGGCATCGTCATGCTCATGGGCCTGGTCACCAAGAACGCGATTCTGTTGATCGACTTTGCCATCCGCGCCCGCAGTGACCGGATTGAACCCGACGGCACCGTGCTGCCCGGCCTGGACCGCAACGCCGCGTTGCTGGAAGCCGCGCGTGTGCGGTTGCGTCCCATTTTGATGACCACCCTGGCCATGATCTTTGGCATGGTGCCACTGGCCTTTGCGCTGTCTGAAGGCTCGGAAATGCGCGCGCCCATGGGCCAGGCTGTGATTGGCGGGGTCATCACCTCGTCGCTGCTGA
>CAZUKT010000281.1:0-6510 GCA_964620975.1 uncultured Rubrivivax sp.
ACGGTGTCCTGCGGCACGATGCCGATGGCCGCACGCAAGCTGCCCTGCGTGACGCTGCGCAGCTCTTGCCCGTCGATGGTGATGGCACCCGAGTTGATGTCGTAGAAGCGGTACAGCAGCCGTGCCAGCGTGCTCTTGCCGGCGCCCGACGGCCCCACCACGGCCACCGTCTTGCCCGGCGGAATGTCAAAGCTCACGTCATGCAGGATGGGCCGGCTCGCTTCATACGCAAAGCTCACGTGTTCAAAGCGCACATGGCCCTGGCTGACCTTCAAAGCGCTGGCGCCGGGCACGTCGTCCACCTCGCGGTTGCGGTCCAGCAGCGTGAACATCTTGTCCAGATCGGTCAGCGCCTGCTTGATCTCGCGGTAGATCACACCCAGAAAGTTCAGCTGGATGTACAGCTGGATCATGAAGGCGTTGATCATCACCAGGTCACCCAGCGTGAGCCGTCCTTCAGTCACACCCAGCGTGGCGCGCCACAACATGGCCACCAGTGCCACGGCAATGATCACCTGCTGCCCGGTGTTGAGCAGGCTCAGCGTGCTCTGGCTCTTGAGCGATGCCTTGCGCAGTTTTTCCAGGTTTTCGTCGTAGCGGCGGGCCTCGAAGTCTTCGTTGTTGAAGTACTTCACCGTCTCGTAGTTCAGCAGCGAATCGATGGCGCGTGAATGCGCCGTGGAGTCGAGCTCGTTCATCTGCTTGCGGAACTGCGTGCGCCATTCCGTCACCGTGATGGTGAAGGTGATGTACAGCACCAGCGCGGTGATGGTGATCCAGGCGAACCAAGCGTCAAACTTGACGGCCAGCAGCGTCAGCACCAGCGTCACTTCAATCAGCGTGGGCACGATGCTGTACAGCGAATACGAGATCAGCGAGTGCACGGCGCGGGTGCCACGTTCGATGTCGCGTGTCATGCCACCGGTTTGCCGCTCCAGGTGGAAGCGCAGGCTCAGGGCATGCAGGTGCCGAAACACCTGCAGGCTGATGCTGCGTGCCGTGCCCTCGGTGGCCTTGGCAAAGATCAGCTCACGCAGTTCGGTGAAGAACGAAGTGCTCAGCCGCAACGCGCCATAGGCCACCACCAGGCCCACCGGCACCACCAGCAGCGCGGCCGGGTCACCGGGCTTGAGCGTCAGCGAGTCCACCAGGTTCTTCAGCAGCACCGGCACGCCCACGTTGGCCACCTTGGCGGCCACCAGAAAACCGAGCGCAATGCCCACGCGCCAGCGGTAGCGCCACAGGTAGGGCAGCAGCTTGGCCAGCGTGCCCCAATCAGAGCGGGGCGCTGCGGGTGCGCCGGTGGGGGCCACAGGCAGGGGACGGGCGGCGTGGGCGTGGTGGGATGACATTGCGGTGGATTGTCACCGGCCCGCCCCGCATGCGCTTTGCTGCGCCTGCACGCTGCGCAGGCGCTGCCACGCGCATTGGCCACAATCGGCAGCCTAGACACCCAAAGCGCTGCGCCACCAGAAAGCCAACGATGACCGACGCCACCCCCCGCCCCATCCTGCACATGGCACCCGCCGTGCTGCCCAGCGGTGCCGAACTGGTGCTGCGTGTGATGCCGCTGCCCGCCGACGTCAACGCAAACGGAGACATCTTTGGCGGCTGGATCATGGCCCAGGTGGACCTGGCCGGCGCCGTGTTGCCCAGCCGCATTGCCAAGGGCCGCATCGCCACCGTGGCGGTGAACCAGTTCATCTTCAAGCAGCCGGTGAGCCTGGGTGACCTGCTGAGTTTTTACGCCCGCGTCACGCGCATCGGCAACACGTCCATCAGCGTGCATGTGGAGGTCTACGCCGAGCGCAACCCCGCCAACCTGCAGGTGGTAAAGGTGACCGAGGCCGATCTCACCTACGTGGCCATCGACGGCAGCGGCCAGCCACGCCCCGTGCCACGCTGACCTGGCCGCAGGGCGTTGCGGCGTGCCCAACGCGGCACCAGCGCCAGCCCTGACCCACGGCTCCCCGCCCCACCACCCAAGCTGCAAGGCAAACACCATGTTCAAGTTTTTGCGTGTCCCCGAGCGGCTGTTTGCCATCACCATGTGGCTGGTGTCATTCGTGTTCGCCGGTTTTCTGGTGGGGCTGGGCGGCAAGATCGTCGCCGACCTGCCGCAGTTGGAACAAGCGCTCAGCGTGGATCAATTTGCGGCGCAGCCTGCGCTGAGCGAGACGCACGACGCCATCAAGAAGCTGGAGGTGCAGCGCGTCGACCTGGACGACCAACTGGCGCGTGCCCGGCTGGACGCCCAGGCCGCCGCCAACGCCAAGGAATCGGCCCGCACGGCCTACGCCAACTGGCTGGCCGCACGCACCGCCACCACTGACGCTGCCCAAGACCCCGAAGTGCTGCAACGCACGCGGGCCCTGGACGAGTTGCAGGCCAGCCAGCGCCAAACGCAGGCGGCCACGGAGGTGCTGCAAGGCCAAGCGCTGGCCACCAGCCAGGCGCTGCGCAAACAGCGCGAGGCGCAGGCCGACCTGCTGCATGCGGCCACTTCCGCCTATGAGCACGCACGCTTCATGCAAGAGCTGCGTGTCTTTGGCGTGCGCCTGGCCTTGACGCTGCCCTTGCTGGGCTTGGCCGGCTGGTTGCTGGCGCGCCAACGCCGCAGCGACTACTGGCCACTGATGCGTGGTTTTGTGCTGTTTGCCGCCTTCACCTTCTTCTTTGAACTGGTGCCCTACCTGCCCAGCTATGGCGGTTATGTGCGCTACGCCGTGGGCGTGCTGCTGACGGCCGTGGGCGGGCACTACGTCATCAAGGCCATGCGCCGCTACCTGGCGCGGCGCCAGCAGGTCGAGCAACAAACCGAAGCGCAACGCCGCCAGTCACTGACGCACGAGGACGCGCTGAAGAAGCTGGCCGCCAGCGTGTGCCCGGGCTGCCAGCGGCCCGTGCTGAGCACGGGCGATGTGCCGGCCGACTTTTGTGTGCACTGCGGGCTGACGCTGTTCAACCGCTGCAGCGCCTGCACGACGCGCAAGAACGTGTTCTTCCGCTACTGCCCCAAGTGCGGCACGGCCGCAACGGAGTCCTGAGACACGGCCAACACGCGCCGCTTCGTCCGGTTCAATCGACGAAGAAGTCGGGGATGAAATTGGTGGTGCCCGGCACCACCGAATACTTGTCCAGATCGGTCACGCCGTGCAACGCCAGCAGTTCGTCGTCGATGAAGAAGTTGCCGGTGGTGGCGCGTGCGTCGCTGGTGAAGATGAAGTACGCCGCGTCGGCCAGGATCTCTGGCTTGCGGCACAGGTTCAGGTCCACACCCGGGATCATCTGCATCGCGGCGGTGGCGATGGCCGTGCGTGGCCACAGGCTGTTGACGGCAATGCCGTACGGGCGGAATTCACCCGCGTGGCCCAGCGTGCATTCGCTCATGCCGTACTTGGCCATGCTGTAGGCCACGTGACCCTTGAACCAGTGCTCCTTCATGCTCAGCGGCGGGCTCATGTTCAGCACATGCGGGTTGCGGCCGGCCTTGGCGCTTTTCTTCAACTCGCTCAGGCAGGCCTGGGTGCAAGCGTAGGTGCCGCGCACGTTGACGCCAAACATCAGGTCAAAGCGCTTCATGGGCGTGGCCGCCGTGGGCGTGAGGCTGATGGCGCTGGCGTTGTTGACGAGGATGTCGATGCCGCCAAAACGTGCCACGGCCGCAGCCACTGCGGCCGCCACCGCGTTTTCGTCGCGGATGTCGGTCTGCACGGCCAGGGCCTGGCCGCCGGCCGCTTCAACCTCGGCCGCCGCGCTGGCCAGCGTGCCGGGCAGCTTGGGGTTCGGGTCCACCGTCTTGGCCAGCAGCACGATGTTGGCGCCGTCTGCCGCCGCACGCTTGGCAATGGCCAGGCCTATGCCGCGGCTGGCGCCGGTGATGAGGATGGTCTTGCCTTGCAGGCTGCTCATGGGGCGGACTCCATTTGAAGTTGCGGCCACACCTGGGTGGCAATGTGTTGTGCGATGGCGGTGGCGCAATAGCGGTATGCCGCCTCGGCCGGATGGAAGCCGTCGGCGGCCATCAGCGCGGCGTCCTGTGGCATCTGCATGTCGACACACGACACGTCGCCACGGGTGCCCGCCCAGTCTTGCAGCGCGGCGTTGTGGCGCAGGGCGTCGGCCCCAGCCACCCAGCGCAGCGGCTGGGGCAAGCCCACAAAACCGTGCACCGGCGGCAGCGGTGCAAAAACCACATGCCACACACCGTGTGCATTGCGCAGCCAGTTGGCGATGGCTTCGCGCGAGCGCACGGCGCGGTGCGAAGGCACCTGGCCCATCACATCGTTGACACCACTCACCACCACGGCAATGTCGGCCTGGGGCGGGGCTTCACGTTGAAGCAGGCGAAAGGTCTGCGCCGTGGTCAAACCCGACTCGGCCAGCAATTGCCACTGCACACGCGCCGCGCAGGCCTGCGCCAGTTGCCGGGCCAGCGGCTCGGCCAGGGCCTGGCTCTGTTTGCTGACACCCACACCGGCCGCCGACGAGTCACCCGCCATCAGCAGCCGCAGCGGTGTGGCACCCGGCGCACCCACCACACCTTGGCGCGGCCCGGCAGGTTCAGCCAGGCGCGGCATGCGGCGCCGCGTGAGCAGCGCCTGCGCCACCAGCAGCGGGCTGAGCGCGATCTTGACGGTAAGCGACATGGCGGCGTTCGCAGCCAGCTTCAGAACTTGCTGAAGTCGGGTTTGCGCTTCTGGAAGAAGGCTTGAAAAGCTTCCATCGCCTCGGGGCTGCGCAGGCGCTTGGCAAAGAGCGCGCCTTCGGTGGCGATGGTCTGCAACAGCAGTGCCTGCTGCGGCGCGCGCATCAGTTGTTTGGCTTCGCGCACGGCGCCGGGCGGCAGGTTGTTGAAGCGCTCGGCCACGCGGCGCGCGTGGTTCACCACTTCACCGGCGGGCAGCACGGCGTTGGCCATGCCGCAGTCCACCGCCTGCTCGGGTGTGAAAGGGTCGCCCAGCAGCAGCTTCTCTGCGGCCTTGCGGTGGCCCATCAACTGCGGCACCACCAGGCTGGAAGCAAACTCGGGCACCAAGCCCAGCGCCACAAAGGGCATCGCCAGGCGTGCTTCGTCAGACACATAGACAAAGTCGCAGTGCAGCAGCATCGTGGTGCCGATGCCAATGGCCGCGCCGGTCACGGCGGCCACCACCGGCTTGTCGCACTCCAGCAGCGCCCGCATGAAGCGGAACACCGGCGAATCCATGGCGTCGGCGCCCTGCCCCGGCGCACGGGTCATGAAGTCTTCAATGTCGTTGCCGCTGGTAAACACACCGGGCTGGCCGGTGATGAGCACCGCCCGCACCGCCGGGTCGGCCTTGGCGGCCACCAGGGCGTCCGTCATGGCCTGGTACATGGCCACGGTGAGGGCGTTTTTCTTTTCGGGCCGCGCGATTTCTATCGTGCAGACACCGTTGAAGGTGGCGGTCTTGATGCTCATGGGTGTGCTTCCTGGTTCAAACCCGTTCGATGATGCCAGCCGCACCCTGGCCCATGCCCACGCACATGGTCACCATGCCGTAGCGGCGCTGCGTGCGCTGCAGCGCGTGCACCACGGTGGCCGCACGGATGGCGCCGGTGGCGCCCAGCGGGTGGCCCAGCGCGATGGCGCCGCCCATGGGGTTGACACGTTCGGCGTTCATGCCCAGCGTGCGCATCACCGCCAGCGACTGCGCGGCAAAGGCTTCGTTCAGCTCGAACCAGCCGATGTCGTCAAGCTGCAGCCCCGCGTATTTCAGTGCTGCCGGGATGGCTTCAATGGGGCCGATGCCCATGATCTCGGGCGCCACGCCGCGTGCGGCAAAACTGACGAAACGTGCCAGCGGCTTGAGGTCGTAGCGCTTGATCGCCGCCTCGCTGGCCAGGATCAGCGCCCCGGCGCCGTCGCTGGTCTGGCTGCTGTTGCCGGCAGTGACGCTGCCCTTGGCGGCAAACACCGGGCGCAGCTTGGCCAGGCCTTCCAGGCTGGTGTCGGGGCGCGCGCCTTCGTCCAGATTGACGGTGCGGGTCTTGGTGCCGGTGCCGCCGGTGGCCAGGTCAGGGAATCGGTCCACCACCGTCACCGGCGTCATCTCGGCGGCAAAGTCACCGGCAGCCTGCGCGGCCAGCGCCTTCTGGTGTGATGCCAGCGCAAACGCGTCCTGGTCTTCGCGGCTGATCTTCCACTGCGCGGCGACCTTCTCGGCAGTGAGGCCCATGCCGTAGGCGATGCCAACGTTTTGATCGCGTGCAAACACCTCGGGGTTGAAGCTGGGCTTGTTGCCGCCCATGGGCACCATGCTCATGCTTTCGGCGCCGCCGGCGATCATCACGTCGGCTTCACCCACGCGGATGCGGTCGGCCGCCATCTGCAGCGCGGTCAGTCCGCTGGCGCAGAAGCGGTTCACGGTGACACCGCCCACGCTGTGCGGCAGGCCGGCCAGCACCATGGCGGCACGCGCCATGTTCATGCCCTGCTCGCCTTCGGGGAAGCTGCAGCCGATGATGGCGTCCTCGATGGCCTTGGGG
>CAZUKT010000282.1:0-5164 GCA_964620975.1 uncultured Rubrivivax sp.
CCTCTTTGCGATAGCGTGCGATGAAGGGCACTGTGGCGCCACCGTCCAGCAGCTCAACGGCGGTATTGACTTGCACCGGCCGAACCTTCAGCTCGGCGGCAATTTGCAGAACGATCTTGTCCAAGAAACAGGGGTGCCGAAGGGGCGCTGGCCGATGAAGCGGGGCAGTTTACTGGCGTGGCGCCTGCCCTTCCTGTTGCCCTTCCTCTTGCCCGTCACCTTGCCCCTCATCGCCCTGACCCTGGACCATGCTCCGGCCTTGCACCCACGCCGCCGCGCCCTGCCCTGCGACACGGCCGGTACTGAAGCAGGCCGTGAGCAGGTAGCCGCCGGTGGGGGCTTCCCAGTCCAGCATTTCACCGGCGGCAAAGACGCCAGGCAAGGCACGCAGCATCAGGTGGCCGTCCAGGCCCTCAAACCGCAGGCCACCGGCGGTGCTGATGGCTTCGTCAATGGGGCGCGTGGCCGTCACGGTGATGGGCAGCGCCTTGATGAACGCGGCCAGTTGCACCGGGTCGGCCAACGCATCCTTGGGCACCAATTCCCACAGCAGGGCAGCCTTGGCACCCGAAAGCTTCAAGCGTGACTTGAGGTGCGTGGACAGTGACCGCGGGCCGCGTGCATGGGCCACCTCGGCCTGCACCCATTCCAGGCTGCGCGCGGGCAGCAGGTCCAGGTAAAAAGTGGCCTTGCCACCGGTGGCGATGCGTTCACGCAGCAGGGCCGACGCGGCATACACCAGGCTGCCTTCCACGCCCGTGGCGGTAATCACCATCTCGCCGGCCTGGTGCCATTCTTCGAACCTGATGGCCACGCCCTTGAGCGGCTCGCCGGCATGGCGCTGGCGCAGGTGCTCGCTCCAACCCACGTCAAAGCCGCAGTTGCTGGGCCGCAGCGGTGCCAGGTCAGCACCGCATGACTTGAGCCAAGGCCACCAGGCTCCGTCGGAGCCCAGGCGTTGCCAGCTGGCACCGCCCAGCGCCAGCACGGTGGCCGCCGGCTGCACCTGCAGCGGGCCGCCGGGTGCGTCGAAACGCAACGAGCCGTCTGCCGCCCAACCCAGCCAGTGGTGGCGCATGTGCAGGCGCACACCCTGCGCCCGCAGCCGGTGCAACCAGGCGCGCAGCAGCGGCGCTGCTTTCATGTCCTGCGGAAACACCCGCTGCGAACTGCCCACGAAGGTGGGCACACCCAGCTCGCCCGACCAGGCCCGCAGCTGCTCGGGCCCAAAAGCCTGCAGCCAGGGTGCCAACACGTCGGCACGCTCGCCGTAGCGGCTGACAAAGGGTGCCAGCGGCTCGGCGTGGGTGAGGTTGAGGCCACCCTTGCCGGCAAGCAAAAACTTGCGCCCGACCGATGGCATGGCGTCGTACAAGTCCACCGACAGGCCCGCTGCAGCCGCCTCTTGCGCCGCCATCAGCCCGGCAGGGCCTGCCCCAATCACGGCCACGCTGTGTGTTGTCATGCGGCGACTTTAAGCGCCGCCTTGTCAGCCGCCTTGTCAGCCGCCTTGTCAGCCGCCTTGTAAGCCACAGTGGCGGGCCGCGTAAGAAGCGGCCGTGGCTTGCGACTGCAAGCCATGCACCCACGTCCACCCCGACCAGCACCGCCATGCGCAGCGCATCGCCCGGCCTGCCGCCTGCCCCGCGCCAACGCCAATGCCATGGCCAGTGCCAGCCACGCAGCGGGCGGCGCCGTTCTCATGCTGGCTGCGTTTTGCGTGGCTGCCGCACCCGCTGCCCCGGCCCCATCCACCACCGCCACCGGCCATTGCCGCGCAAGCAGCGGCCCGGTGGCACCCACGGTGGTGGAACTGTTCACCAGCGAAGGCTGCAGTTCATGCCCACCGGCCGACCGCTGGCTCAGCACGCTCAAGGGCCGGCCCGATGTGCTGGCCCTGGCCTTCCACGTCACCTACTGGGACCGCCTGGGCTGGCCCGACCGTTTTGCCAGCCCCGACTTCACGGCGCGCCAGCACGCCCTGGCGCAGCAGGCTGGCAGCCGCAGCGTCTACACGCCACAGGTGCTGGCCAATGGGCAAGACTGGCGCGGCTGGCCCCAATTGCCCGTACGCGCCGCAGCCAATGCGCCCGCGCTTGTCACCATGAGCCTGCGTCGTGACGGTGACAAGGTCACGGTGCAGGTGGACGCCACGGCCGCCGCAGCCACCGCTCCGGCCAGGCTGGCCGGCTATTGGGCCGTGCTGGAAGACGCCCACCAAAGCCGTGTCAGCGCAGGTGAAAACAGCGGCGCCACCCTGCACCATGACCACGTGGTGCGGCTCTTCACGCCGGTGCCGCCCTGGCCTGCCGCTTTGGGCCAACGCCTGCAGATCAGCGTGTCTCGTGGCCTGCCGCAGCACCCACGCCGCGTGGTGTTTGTGGCCACAGACGCCCACACCCAGCGGCCGTTGCAGGCGCTGTCGCTGGGGTGCTGAGCCAGCGTCGCAGCTTCAGCCGCCGCGCAATTCAGCCCGCAGTTGCAAGCCCAGTTCGGGCTTGGCGGCAAAGGGGTCGGTGGGGTTGCGTGGCGTCATGATGTCTTCCAGCCGCACCTGCACGCTGGCCAGACTCTTGGGGTGGCTGTAGATGTAGAAGCGGTTCTCGGCACAGGCGTCAAACACCCACTGCGCCACCTGCGTGGCGCTGACCTTGCCACTGGTCACGGCCTTGCCGCTCATGGCGCGCGCAATCATCTGGCTGCGTGTGGGCTGGGCCGCTTCGGCCGCCACATCGGCCGGCCGGTTGCGTTCGCTCTGGTGGATGCCGGTGGGCACAAAGAAGGGGCACAACACGTGCGCGTGCACCTGCTCGCTGACCAGGGCCAGGTCCTGGTACAGCGTTTCGCTCATGGCCACCACGGCATGTTTGCTGACGTTGTAGACACCCATGTTGGGCGCGTTCAGCAGGCCGGCCATGCTGGCCGTGTTGACGATGTCGCCGCGCCACGCCGGGTCTGCATCTGCGGCCGCCAGCATCAGCGGCGTGAACACCCGCACGCCGTGGGCCACGCCCATGAGGTTGACGCCGATGACCCATTCCCATTCCTTGGCCGTGTGTTCCCAGATCAGCCCCCCGGCGCCCACACCCGCGTTGTTGAAGACGAGGTTGGGTGTGCCAAAACGCGCCAGCGTGGCGGCGGCCAGGGCTTCCACTTCAGCGGCCTTGGACACGTCCAGCCTGAAGGGCAACACCTGCGCGCCCAGGCCTTCGATCTCGGACTGCGCCGTGGCCAGCGCATCGGCCTGCACGTCGGCCATGACGATGCGCATGTTCAGGCCTGCGGCGATGCGGCTGGCCTGCAGGCCAAAGCCCGACGCGGCGCCGGTGATGACGGCAATGCCGCCTTGCAAGTGGGTCATGTGGGCTCCTGTTTGACTTGGAAACCGGCGCGCGGAAAGTGCACATGCACCGTGCCGGCACGGGAATCGGTGCGCTGGATGACGACTTCATCGGTGCCCAAGCCCACCAGCGTCCCGGCCGCGGGGTCTTGCCCGTAGTCGGTGGGTGTCACGGTGACGGCCTGGCCGGCTGCAAAGCCCAGACCCGGTGCCACCACGCAGGGTGCGTGCGACGTGGCCGCCGCCGCCAACGCCACGGCGTCTTCACTGCGCAGGCGTTCGCTCTGGCCGTGGCCCAGCGCCAGCATGCGGCTGAGCCAGGCGTTGAAGTGCGTGTGCGGTTCAAAGATGTCGGCCAGCGGCCCGGCACGCCGCACGTACCAACCGCAATGCGCCACGGCGAAGTCGGCGATGCTGATGTCCGCACCCAGGAGCCCGGCGCGGCCGTCGGCCAGTTGCGCGTCCAGCGCGGCCAGCATGTGGCCCAGGTTGGCTGTGGCGTCAGCGGCCGTCTGCCGCCGCATGCCGGCGGTAAAGGGGCCACGGTCTGCGGCAAATGCCTTGATCACTTCAGGCGGCACACCGGCAAAGATGTGCGCCATGCCCGCAGGCTGCATGGCGTAGGCGATGACGGTCCAGAACAGCGTGCTGTCGGCCCACTGCGCCAGCAGCGGCGCCAGCGGTGCGCTGGCCGGATAAAGCGTGGGTGTGGGTGCGTGTTGTTCAATGACGCGGGCGATGAGCGCCGTGTCGCAGTACACGTCGGCGCCCACCTGCAGCAACGGCGTCTTGCGGTAGCCGCCGGTCAACGCCAGCACGTCGGGCTTGGGCAAGATCACGGGGATCTTGACCGAGCGCCAGGCCAGGCCCTTGAAGCCCAAGACAAGGCGCAGTTTTTCAGAAAACGGCGAGCCGTCGTAGTGGTGCAGGATCAAGTCGGGCGGTGTGCTCATCACGAACTCCGGTCAAGGACGCAGCATTTCCAGATGCGGGATGTTGTCTTCACCATAAGGCTCGCCCACGCGCGCAAAACCCAGCTCGGCATAGAAGCGCTCCAGGTGCGCTTGCGCGCTGATGTGGATGCCCTGCCCCGGCCACACATTGCTGCAGCGGGCCACGCCTTCGATCATCAAACGCCGGCCCAGGCCCGTGCCACGCGCTTCGGCACGGGTGATGACGCGGCCGATGGACGGCTCGCTGTACTTCACACCCGGGTCCACCACACGCAGGTAGGCCTGCAGGGTGCCGGCGTCGCTGCGGCCCAGCAGGTGCCAGGACTGCTGGTCAAGGCCATCGGGGTCGAGGTAGGGGCCCTGCTCCAGGATGAACACACGGGCGCGCAAGGCCAGGGCGTCGTAGAGGTTGTGGACGCCCAGGTCGCCAAAGCGGCACCACAACCAGTTCAAACCAGCTTCACCAGTTGTTTGCCGAAGTTCTTGCCTTTGAGCAGGCCCAGAAAGGCTTCGGGCGCGGCGGCGATGCCTTGCGCCACGCTTTCGCGGAACTTGATCTGCCCCGTGGCCACACCCGCGCCCAATTCCTTCAGCGCGGCCGGCCACAAGGCCATGTGTTCACTGACGATGAAGCCCTGCAGCTTGAGCCGCTGTGTCAGCAACAAACGCGCGTTATGGATGGCCAGCGGCTGGCCGTCGTAACCCGATATCAACCCGCACAGCGCCACGCGGCCGAAGGCGTTCATGCGCGACAGCACCACGTCCAGGATCAGGCCGCCGACGTTTTCAAAGTTGCCATCCACACCCTGCGGCGCGGCGGCGTCCAGTGCCGCCGCCAGACCCTTGAAGTCGGGGCGCTGTTTGTAATCAA